>NZ_LZJJ01000345.1:0-25801 GCF_001667625.1 Mycobacterium sp. E1715 | reverse complement strand
CTTGCCTGGCCGTCAGGCCGACGGCGGCGGCTTCGGGCACGGTGAAGAAGGCCTGCGGCACAGCGTAATGGTCGGCGGTGGTTGCGTGCCGGCCCCACGGCGCGGTGTCCAACGGGGCGCCCGCGGCCCGCGCTCCGATGGCCGCTCCGGCAATGCGACCCTGGTACTTCCCCTGATGGGTCAGCAGGGCCCGGTGATTGACGTCGCCCGCGGCGTAGAGCCAACCGTCTTCGATGGCCCGTACTTGGCAGGTGTCGTCGACGTCGAGCCAGTCGCCGGGCGTCAGCCCCACGGTGTGCAGGCCGATGTCATCGGTGAGCGGTGCGCGACCCGTCGCGAAAAGCACTTCGTTGACCACCAATTCGGAGCCATCGTCCAATTCGAGGGTCACCTCCGCGCCCTCGGGCCGGCGCAGCGTGCGCACCGATACGCCGACGCGCACGTCCACGCCCGTATCGGCGAGGCCACGGCCGATGAGTTCACCGACGAAGGGCTCCATCCGCGGCAGCAGGCCCGAGCCCCGCGCAAGGAGGGTCACCTGAGATCCCAATCCGCGCCACGCAGTCGCCATTTCGACGCCTACGCCGCCGGCGCCCACCACCGCGAGCCGCTCGGGGACCGAACTGCTTTCGGTGGCTTGGCGGTTGGTCCACGGCCTCGCCTCGTCGATGCCGGGCAAGTCGGGCAAGAGGGGCCGGCTTCCGGTGCAGATCACGACGGCGTGCCGCGCGGTCAGCACGGACGTCGCCCCGTCGGACGCGGTGACCGCGACTCGCCGGGCGCCGTCCAACCGGCCATGGCCGCGCACCAGGGTGGCGCCGATTCCACCCACCCAGCCGGCCTGGCCGGTGTCGTCCCAGTCGGTGACGTAGCGGTTGCGGCGGCCGAAGACCCCCGGAATGCCGATGGACCCGCTGACCGCCTCCCGCGCGCCGTCGACTTGGCGGGCCTCCGAGATGGCAATCACCGGACGCAGCAAGGCTTTACTGGGCACGCAGGCCCAGTAGGAACACTCGCCGCCGACGAGTTCGCGCTCGACTATGGCGACACTCAGGCCTGCGGCCCGGGCGCGCTCTGCGGCGTTCTGCCCGATCGGCCCGGCGCCGAGCACAACGACGTCATAGCCCGACTCTTCGTGTGCCATCGTTCGTGGTCCTCCCCGGTTGTCCTCAGTGGTCGATCAGCTGCGCGGCCAGCTGGCGCAGGTCGCCCGCCACCAGGTCCGGTTGGGGCAGTCCGTCGACGGGCAGCGGCGGATTGCCGGGCCGCGCGATGAGCGCCCCGCCGAAGCCGACACTCTGGGCGCCGAGGGTGTCCCATACGTGGGCGGCCACCATCATGCAGTCAGCCGGGGCCACTCCGAGCGTCTCGCACGCATACCGGTACACGGTGGGCGACGGCTTGAAGGCGCGGCAGGCATCGACACTCAATTGGTGTTCGAAGAATTCGGCCAGCCCGGAACTCTGCAGCGCCGTAGGACCATCCGGGTTGGGCGGCGAATTGGTCAGGGTGACCAGACGAAAACCGTTGTCTTTCAACATGGTGAGCCCCTCCGCCGCATCCGGGTGGGCCGGCATGGTGAGCAAGCCGTTCTTCAGCCGGTGCGCGTCATCGTCGGAGACGGCCACGCCGTGGATATCGCCGACCATACGGAACACACCTTGGGCCAGCGTGGAGAAGTCCACATAACTATCCGCCAACGTCGCGGACATCGAATACATGACCAGCTGGGCGAACCACTCGCGGAGCACCCGTTCATCGCCGAACAGCTCGGTGAAAAGCGGTGCGAGTGACTCGATGTCGACCAACGTTTCGTTGACGTCGAAAACCAGGACGGAGGGCACGGGCATGGTCAAACCTCGATCTTCTTCGGATTGGGAACATCCGGTCGTAAATACCCGATCAGACAAACGCAAATCAATGTCATTCCCAGCAACGGCCACCAGAGGGCGGTCACCCCGGCCGTCGTGAAAACGCCGACCGTGATGAATGACCTCATCCGCATCAACCTACGCATCCGGTCGGTGGGGCCTTCGTGGGCCGGCCGATCGATCACTTCCCGGCACAGCGCCAGATAGGTGACGTTGACCAGAACGAAGACGAACGCGTACAACGCCACGGGCGCAGCGGCGAGCCTGCTGTCGGCGATCCACTCGGTGGTGATCGGGAGGAGGGATACGGAAAATAGGTGGGCGAAATTCGACCACACCAGCCGCGGCGTCGCCAGCTCCGCATAGCCGAACAGGTGATGATGGTTGACCCATACGATGGCGATGAAGAAATAGCTGACGACATAACTCAGGCCGGTGGGCCACAGTGGTAGCAAGGCGCTGAAGCTGGCCGCGGCGGGCGGCTTGAGCTCGAGCACCAAGATCGTGATCAGCACCGCGAAAACGCCGTCGGAGAACGCTCCTACCCGATCCGGACTGGTTCTCCGCCCGACCACTACGCCTGCCCGGACGATTGGTGGTTTCGTTCCTGCACTACCCCGACATTGCCCTCGGCACCGTGAAAATCCGAGACCTCTTCGATGTCGAGCCCCCGGTCGACGCCGTGTGGAATGACGGTCTGGCCGGGCTCGAGCCGCAACTGTTTGCCGTCGAGGTAGACGTCGATCTTGTCCGGTTCGAAGGACACCAGATCGCCAACTCGTATCACCTCGCGCCAGGCGTTTCGATACGACCACGCCGCCCGCTTGCGGTCGCCGATATCGTAGTAGGAGCAGATCCCCTTGTATGGGCAAAAGGTCTGCGTGTCAACCAGTTCGAGGGCAGATTCGTCGACGTCCTCGCGGGGCACGTACCAGCGTGGAGCGAATCCGGATTCGTACAAAGCTAGTGGGTGCTTGGTATCGGCAATCACTCGGTCGCTGCTACGAGCGATGAGATGCCTTGAAGTGGAACGGATATCGATCCGATGATAGGCATCGGCAGCGTGCCCGACGATCCGCTCGTTCTCTTCGTAGAAAGCGTCCATGGCACGCCAAGCGAATGCGAGGTGCCCGTCGAGTACCGAAGCGTGCGGCGGCAGCGCGGTGTGCTGCCACGCCGCACGGGTCGCCTCTCGCTCCGCGACTTTGACGGTGAACCACCGGGTGTCGCCTAGGTCCTGGTGCTGGGTGAGCCTTTCCTCGGCCACCAGGGCCCCGGCCTCGATATCACTGCGCGGGAAGTAGGCGACCGGATAACGCCCCGGCTCGTGCAACAGGATCACGTCTTGGCTGTCGGCAACCCATGTGTCGGCGAGGCGAACTCGCATGCGCCTCCTCAGCGGTTCGACGTACAAGAGCCGCGCCGGCAACGGCTGTTCAGTCAGAAAGTGACCGACCGATCCCGTGGCGAGCGGACCCTGCTGCCATGCCAGCCCCATCTCCATCCCCTCTTTTCAGCGACACCCCTGAGACAGCTAATCTCCCCGCGTCACAGGGACATCCATTGGAACCGTGAGCCACAACGACGTACTGGGCCAACCAACCCAGTTATTATGGGCCAAACATCCCATTCTGTCCAGCGGCGAGGTGACCTCATTCGGATCGGGATTGGCCCCGGCGCCGCTTCGAAGCGGCTCGGCTCTTCGGCTTCCGCGTTCCGAAGGAGCGGACGTAGTCGACGGCGGCGTTGACGGCGGCGCGCAGCGGTTCCGCATCGCCGGTGGCATATGTCAGCATGGCGCCGCCCTGGTGCGCGACGACCAACGACACCGCCAGGTGCCGCGGATCGGCGTCGGGCCATAGGTCGCCGCGCCGGCGCATCGCCGCAAGACCGGTCTCGAACAACTCGATCCACAGGTCATAACCGGCGGAGAGATCGTCGTGAATTTCGTCGTCGGAATCGATCAATTCGCCCGCCAAGGAGCCGTACACGCAACCGCCCACCCGGTACACGGTGTCGACGGCGGCGACGCAGGCGTCGGCCCAGGCCTGCAGGGCGGCGAAGCTGTCGAGGGCGCCCAGCGGTGGCTGGGTGTGGAAGGCCCGCACGTCCTCGCGGCGGGTGGCAACGACCTGACGGATCAGATCGCGTTTGTCCCGGAAGTAGTGCCCGATCTGTGACCCGCCCACTCCGGCCGCTCGCCGTACCTGGTCGATGCTGGTGTTGGCGACGCCCCGCTCGAACATGATTCGCGCGGCGGCGTCGATGATGCGCGCGCGAGTCGCCAGTCCCTTGCGCGTGAATCGTCCCGGACTTTCGGCGTTCACGTGGCGGTCCTCGCTCGGCGCCGGGTGCGCCGCGCCGGGCGAGGGGCTCGCTCGTTCGGATCGGTGGCGAAGGTGCGGAGGTAGTTGATCGCGAAGCGCACCGCGTCGGCGTGCGGCCATTCCGCGCGGTAGGTGAAGGCCAGGGTGCCACCGCCCTGATGGGCGGCGACGATGACCATCGCCAACCGTCTCGGGTCGGCGTTGGCGACCAAGACGCCGTTATCTTTCATCCGCCGGATCGCTGCCTCCAGCAGGTCGATCCACTGCCCATAGCCGGTGGCCAGCGTCTCCCGCGTCGGCTCGTCCGACTTCGCCACTTGGGCCGCGAGAGCGTGGTAGGTAGGCGTGCCGAAATACCCGATGCGCCTGAGGTATCGCATGTTGAGATCGCCCCACCGCTCGAAGTCGTCGAACGTTGTCAGGCCTCCCAGCCCGGGTTGGCGGTGAAAGTCGAGAACCACGCCGATCTGGCGTCGGATGACCGCGCGGATCAGTGCGGCCTTGTCGGCGAAATAGTGGGCAAGCTGGGATCCGCTGACCGACGCCGCCCTGCGGACGTTCTCCATGTTCGCAGCCGACAGGCCCTCGGTGACGATCAGTCGGGCGGCCGCTTCCACGATGCGATCCCGGGTGGCACGCCCCTTGGCGGTCAACCGTTGTTCGTCGCGAACATCGGGATGGGCCATCGCGTCAGGCTAACCCGCGGCCGCCCCGAACTATGGGATATCCAACCCATTGATGCCCCGGGCCGTCGGCGCGTTCGGTCAGGCAGCCATGTCGGCCCTGGCGAGGAAGCCTCCGATCAGTTCGGCTACCTCGTCGAGTGCGGACTCGAGCAGGAAGTGTCCGCCGTCGAGCAGGCGGATCTCGGCATTGGGGAGGTCGTCGGCGAACGCCTGGGCGCCGGCCGGGCCGAAGATCTCGTCGCCACGGCCCCACACCGCCAGCAGCGGCACCTGGCTGGCGCGGAAGTACGCATGCAGGCGCGGGTAGAGCGGCGCGTTGGTTGCGTAGTCTCGTAACAGTTTCAGCTGCACCAGGTCATTGCCCGGTCGCGATATGAGCGCGTAATCGTGGTGCCACGATTCGGGGTCGACGAGCGTCTCATCGGCAACGCCGGTGACGTATTGCCATCGAGTGGCATCCAGCGTGAGGAACTGCCGGACCGCGGCCTCGGTCTCGGGCGTTTGTTCGCTTTGGTAAGCCCGCACGATCTTCCAGAAACTGTCGACGAATCCCGCGTCGTAGCCGTTACCGTTCTGGGTGATGATCGCGGTGATCGACGACGGGTCGCGCAGCGCCAGCCGCCAGCCGATCGGCGCGCCGTAGTCCTGGACGTACATCGCGTACCGGTCGACGTCGACGGCGCGCAGCAGTGCGGCAGTGAGGTCGGTCAGCGCGTCGAAGGTGTAGTCGAACTCGTCGACGGACGGCGCGTCGGAGAGCCCGAAGCCCAGGTGATCCGGCGCGATGACGTGGTAGCGGTCGGCGAGCACCGGGATCAGATGGCGGAACATGTAGGAGCTGGTGGGAAACCCGTGCAACAGCACCAGCGCGGGAGCGCTCGAGTGGCCCGCTTCGCGGAAGAACAGGCGGTGACCGTCGACGGTGGCATAGCGATGATGAACAGCCGCCATGGCTCTACTCCTTAATTTCGCCCTCGACCGAAGCGGCGAATTTCAGCTACGCCACGTTGATCCCGGACTTTGGGTTATGCAACCCAGTATGCACCGGACGGTGCGCCGCGCAACAGCCGTGGTGCGCATATCGGAGGCGTCGCCTCGTGTTGCCGTCGTCTTCCGGCTGGCATAGTGTGAGCCAGCCCTCCAGTCAGGGCCTGCGGAGGTGGCCCGGTGGGCAAACTGATATCGGTGAACGTGGGGCTGCCCCGCAACGTCGAGTGGCACGGCAAAACCGTCTACACCGGGATCTGGAAAAAACCGGTCGAAGGGCCGGTCATGGTGCGTCGCCTGAACATCGACGGCGACGGTCAGGGCGATCTCGGCGGACACGGCGGCGAGCAACGGGCCGTCATGGTCTATCAGACCGAGTCATACGACTTCTGGAAGAGCTACCTGGGTCGCGACGACCTCGTGCCCGGCCACTTCGGAGAGAACTTCACCATCACCGGGCTGCCCGACGACGAGGTGTGCATCGGCGACCGCTACCGGATCGGCGAAGCCGAGTTCGAGGTCACCCAGCCCCGCGTCACCTGCTTCCGGGTCGGCATGCGCGTGGACGAACCCAGGATGCCGAACCTGCTTGTCTCCCAACGTCGTCCGGGCTTCTACTTTCGGGTGATCACCGAGGGGCGGGTCCGCGCCGGCGACGACATCGTGCGGACCCGCCGTGGTCGCCATCAACTCAGCGTCGCCGACGTCGACGCGCTGTTGTACCTGCCGGACCGTGACCTCGGGCTGCTCCCCAAGATCGTCGATGTCCCCGCGCTCAGCCCCGGGTGGCAGCAATCATTCCGGGACATGCTCGACGCACCACAGGGATCGGCGGCCGTGTCTCCGGGTGCGACGCCGGCATGGGCCGGGTTTCGGCCCTTACGGGTCAGTGGAATTCGCCGGGAAAGCCCACAGGTGATGTCCATCGAGCTTCGGGCGGACGACCGTTCCGCGCTGCCTGCGCCGCTTCCGGGGCAATATCTGACCGTGCGAATTCCCGGCGCCGGCACGCCGGCGCCGCTGCGCAGTTACTCCCTCTCCGGGGACCCCGCGGCGGGCCACTACCGCATCAGCGTCAAGCGCGAAGAGCATGGTCTGGTCAGTTCGTGGCTGCACGAGCACATCGAGCCGGGCTCGGTCGTCGAGGCCGCCGCCCCACGGGGCGACTTCTGCCTCGCCGACGGCGGCGGCCCGGTGGTGCTGATGTCGGCGGGAATCGGCGTTACACCCGTCTTGGCCATGCTGCACGCGCTCGCGGCGGCCGGCAGCACCCGTGACATCTGGTGGCTGCACACCGTCCGCAACCGCGAAACACAGGCTTTCGCATCGGAAGTCGCTAGTTTGGTCGATGCTCTGCCGAGTGCGCGGCAATCGGTGTTCTACACACAAACTCAAGGCCGCTTGGACCGCCCGGCCATCGCGGCCCTGGCTATCCCGGCCGATGCCACGGCATACCTGTGCGGCCCGACCCAGTTCATGAGCGACATGCGCGAGGCACTCGCCGCGGGCGGTCTGGCGCCCGAGCGGATCCATAGCGAACTATTCGGCGCCCTGCCGCCCATCAATCCCGGCATCGTCGATGACACCCCGCGCAAACCGCCGCATCCCCCGGCGGGGGTCCCGGGGACCGGCCCGCCAATCACGTTCGCGCGCAGCGGCCTGACGGCCACCTGGTCGTCCGCGTACGGAAGCATCCTGGAGCTGGCGGAAGCATGCGACGTGCCCACCCGGTTCTCCTGCCGAAGCGGCGTCTGTCACGTCTGCGTCACCGGTGTGGTTTCTGGCAGCGCCACCTACGTGCAGCAGCCCCTGGAGCCGCCCGAGCAGGGGACGGTGCTCATCTGCTCGGCGGCTCCGGAGACCGATCTCGTGCTCGACCTGTAGCGAAAAACGTTGCCTCAGGCGGTGATCGCGCGCTGACCGCCGCTCACGGGTATGACGGCGCCGTTGACGTAGCTGGCGCCGGCGGCGCTGAGAAAGACGACCACGCTGGCGATTTCACTCGGATCGGCCGGCCGGCCCAACGCGGTGCTGGCCGCCACCGCCTCCAGCATGCCGGGTAGCGCCGCGGTTCCGGGAGTGTCGGTCGGCCCGACGGAGACCGCGTTCACGCGTACCCCCGATGGCCCGAACTCATCCGCCCACACGCGGGTCAGCAATTCCAGGCCCGCCTTGGTGGCGCCGTAGATGCCGGCGCCGCTCGCCGGCACCGAAGCCGCCACGGTGCTCACGCTGACCACCGATCCGCCGCCACGCTCGATCATTCCGGGCACCAACTGCTGGACCAAGATGTAAGGGGCGCGCAGATTCACGTTCACGTGCTCGTCGAACGCCGCGTCATCAGTCTCTGTGGTCGCTCCGAATTTGTAGATTCCGGCATTGTTGATCAAAATGTCGACCGACCCCGCCTCGGCCGCAAGGCGCCGCACGTCGTTGGCATCGTTGAGGTCGGCGGCGACAAAACGCGCTGTACCACCGGCGTTTTCGATATCGCGAACCGTCTTGGCGCCGCGTTCGGAGCTGCGACCGTGCACCACGACCTCCACCCCGCGTTCCGCGAGTTGTAACGCAACCTCGCGGCCGATGCCGGACGTGGCTCCGGTCACCAGAGCGGTGGACCCGGCCATTGTTGTTGCCATCGAACCCTGCCTCCAGGAGAGAAGTTCACTTGCCTCCCCGACAGCAGCGGTCCGCCGGCATTTATTCCTACGAGCTCAGCGGGACCGACGCCTCGGCGGTGTAGCAGAGGAACGTCAGCGTCTCCTGCAGGTACAGCTGCACGGTCTCCGCATCATGGCTGGTGTAGCCGATCGACACATCGGTCCCGAGCTGCAGATCGAAGTCGCCGCCGCGGGTGGTGAGCACGAAAGCACCGTCGATAGCCGGCGCCCAGATGATGTCCCCGGGGACCAGCCGGTCGATGTGCTCGAGGATCGGATAGCCGTGTTCGGTGGTTTCGCTGACCTTCGTGTAGACGTCGGCGGACAGCAGCACCGAATAGGGACCGTCGACGCCGGCCAGCCGGAGTTCGGAGATCGCCTGCGTGATGACGTCCGGAATCTCGCGGGGGTCGGCCGGCAGGGTCAGCGGCTTGTTCGAGCTGCAGGTGCGAATGCCGTCGATCGACGCCGCGGGGTAGCCCTCGAAGATGGCGCGGTCCTCGACGAACGCCAGCTTCTTGGCGGCGGCCTTGACCGGGTCCCAGTCCGAGTCCTGCGCCCCGCGCTCCACGTTGTCGATCTCGTAGCGGGACAGAGTGAACGGAACACGCAGCCGGACAAGGGGTTTGCTCGCCCGGAGGTGCGCCTCGACGCCGTCGGAGGGGGACGTCACGTCGACCAGGCGGCCGGTGCTGACCGCCGCGGTGACCGGACCGCCCGGCTCGCTGACGTCGACAACCCGGCGTCCGGCGATGTGGCGTTTGAAGGTCCGGGACGCCTCGGTTTCAATTTCTTTCCACGCCGCTTCGGTGACCGGTGCCAACTCGCGGTAGAGGTTGTTCATCAAGTGGTTCCTTTCAGGCTGCCGATCGAAAGTGAGCCGTCTTGTACGGCAAGCGTTTCCGTCACCGGTACCGCGGGCAGCGGCGGTGGATCGTCGAGGAAGTCGACGGTGGGCGAGAAGAACAGGCCACCGGTGACCGCGGTGGAGAATTCGAGGATGCGGTCGGTGTTGCCCGGTGGATCGCCGAGGAACATGTTGCGCAGCATCTGTTCAGTCACCTGCGGCGTGCGGGAATAGCCGATGAAGTAGGTGCCGTACTCGCCCTTCCCGAGTCGGCCGAAAGGCATGTTGTGCCGCACGATCTTGAGTTCCGTGCCGTCGGCGTCGGTGATGACGTTGAGCGCGATGTGGGCGTTGGCCGGCTTTTCCCCGTCATCCAGCTCGAGGTTCTCCAGCTTCGTGCGGCCGATCACCAGCTCCTGCTCGGCGACCGACAGGGCGTTCCACGAGGACATCTCGTGCAGATACTTCTGCACGTGCACGTAGCACGAGCCCTCGAAGTCGGGATCCTCGGCGCCGATCGTGGTGGCGCTGGCGGCGAGTGAGCCATCGGGGTTTTCGGTGCCGTCGACGAAGCCCAACAGGTCGCGGTTGTCGAAGTAGCGGAATCCGTGCACCTCGTCGACGACGGTGACCGCGCCGGCCATGGACCGCAGGATGCGGTCGGCCAATTCGAAGCAGACATCCAGGCTTTCAGCCCGGATGTGGAACAGCAGGTCCCCGGGCGTGGCCGGGGCGGTGTGCCGGGGGCCGTTCAGTTCGACGAAGGGGTGCAACTCTGCGGGCCGGGGCCCGGAGAACAAGCGATCCCAGGCCCGCGAGCCGATGGAGGTGATGGCCGACAGCCGTTTCGGCGGCTCACGAAATCCGATTGCGCGCACCAGCCCCGAAATGTCGGGCAGCGCGTCATGCACCGTCGCTTCTCCGCCGTCATCGATGGTCACCACCAGGAAGACCGCCGCAGGCGTCAACGGCTCGAGGATGGGCTGTGGCTGGACGGGAGGCACTCTGCTGACCCTAGCGTGGCGACGGTGAGCGCAGGAAGTGCGCGAGCAAGGAGCCGCGCGATCGGGCCCAGCGTGGCGACGGTCGTCGTCGACAGTCATGATGATCAACATGTCGGCCAGCGCCGCAGGCCTCTGCGATTTTATCGACGCTTCTCCGTCGCCATTTCACGTCTGCGTCACAGTGGCCGCGCGACTGATCGCGGCGGGATTCGCCGAACTGAGCGAGTCGGACCGGTGGCCGGCGGAACCGGGCCGCTACTTCACGGTGCGGGCCGGCTCGCTGGTGGCCTGGAACTCCGAGGGCGCCGACGGCCCATTCCGGATCGTCGGCGCACACACCGACAGCCCTAACCTGCGCGTCAAGCAGCATCCCGATCGGCTGGTTGCCGGGTGGCGTGTGGTCGCGCTCGAGCCGTACGGCGGGGCGTGGCTGAACTCCTGGCTGGATCGCGACCTGGGCATCAGTGGACGGCTGTCGGTGTATGACGGCGCCGGGGTCGAGCATCGGCTGGTCCGGATCGACGACCCGATCCTGCGGGTGCCCCAGCTGGCCATCCACCTCGCCGAGGACCGCAAATCGCTGACCCTCGACCCGCAACGCCACGTCAACGCGGTTTGGGGAGCCGGTGCGGACATCAAGCCGTTCGTCGACTTCGTCGCGCAACGGGCCGGGGTGGCGCCGACCAGTGTGCTGGCCGCCGACCTGATGACCCACGACCTGACCCCGTCGACCGTGATCGGCGCCGACGACGATCTGCTCAGCGCGCCGCGCCTGGACAACCAGGCGAGCTGCTACGCGGGTACGGAGGCCCTGGTGGCGGCCGAACCGCGGGGATTCCTGCCCGTGCTGGTGGTCTTCGATCACGAGGAGGTGGGGTCGTCCTCCGATCACGGCGCCCAGTCCGACCTGCTGGGCACCGTCCTGGAGCGGATCGTACTGGCGGCCGGCGGCACCCGCGAGGACTTCCTGCGCCGTCTGCCCGCCTCGCTGCTGGCCTCGGCGGACATGGCCCACGCCACCCATCCCAACTACCCGGAGCGGCACGAGCCCGGACACCTGATCGAGGTCAACGCCGGACCGGTGCTCAAGGTGCACCCCAACCTGCGTTATGCCACCGACGGACGGACGGCCGCCGCCTTCGAGCTCGCGTGTCGGCAGGCCGGGGTCGGCCTGCAGCGCTACGAGCACCGGGCCGACCTGCCCTGTGGATCGACAATCGGGCCGTTGGCCTCGGCTCGGACTGGCATCCCGACCGTCGACGTCGGCGCCGCGCAGCTGGCCATGCACTCCGCGCGCGAGTTGATGGGCGCGCACGACGTGGCCGCCTACTCGGCGGCGATGGAAGCGTTCCTTTCGCCGATGCCGTAGTGCGGCCTGACGAGGTGGCCGTACTAGAGCACGACCGGGTGCGCGATCACGGTGAGCGTCAAGGTCGCGACGTTGACGGCAAGCAGGAACCCCGCCAGTGCGAACTGTCCGGAGATGTCGTGGGCGAGGACGTGCGTGTACATCGCGCAGACAAAGAAGATTGTCAGTCCCGCCGCCGCGGCGGCGCCGACTGCCGGGACCGACAGGCCGACGACCAGTCCAAGGGCGCCAAGGGTTTTCAGCGTGCCGATCGGAAAGGTCAGCCAGGACACCGGGACGCCCGCGCGTTGCATGGGCGGAATGATCGGCGCGAAGTGCACCAGCGCGCTCACGCCGGAAAATCCGTTGAGAATGATGGCAGCTATCGTCATGACGAGGTACGCGGTGTGCATGTTGCGGCTTCCATATCTGGTCGGTCGGTGGCGGATCATTCGGCGTCAGTTCGCCGGGATCGGGTCTAGTCGGAACACCGCGATCCGGCCCGCCAGCGCCTCGACTTCTTCGGGATTGCCCTGGCGTACCAGGCCGGAGCGTTTCAAAAAGCCAACACCGACCGGCACTTCGGCCGGATATTGGCGCAACACCGGCCGAGCTTGCTCGGCGGTCAGCTCAGTTATCCTGACGCGCCGCGTCTTTCGGCCCTTGCCGAGCGTTCCCGCGCCGGCGGCGCGGGCGTTGCGCGCCCAGTCGGCGCCGGGGAATCCGGCCACGGCATAGAGGTGCCCGTCGAGGGTGAACGGCGTCATCGGGGTGCTGCGAGGCCGGCCCGTTTTGCGGCCCGGCACCGTCAAAACCATGGGGGGTCCAGTCGGTATGCCAAGTTTTTGCAGCGCAATCATGAACCTGTTCATCGGCTTCAGCCAACGAGGGGGCGTCGGATGAGACATCTCTTCTCCTGTCGCGAATTTCGTTGCGGTGGAACCGCAGCCGGCGGGTCCGCCGCAATGGGGAGCCGGTCATCAGCAACCCGTATCCAAGGACGGGTCTGTGGCGCGGAAAGTTACACATGCGTGCGTAACTTTTTGCGGCGCCGTTCCGTCGTCATCTCTTGAGTGCGCAATCTCTGGGAGGACTGATGACAGCCGATGACTGGCACGGCCCGCGCTGGCCCCGTGTGATCGCCCGTGCCACCAGCGCGGCGTTGGCGTTGCTAGCCCTGGTGCAAGCCGCGTTCGCCGGGAGTTTTCTGGGCGGCCGATACGACGCGCTGATGCTGCACTCGGTCGGCGCGAGGGTGACCACGGTGCTTTCCGTCGTCCAGGTCGCGCTGCTGGTGATTGTGAGCAGGACGGGCGGGCCGCGACGGCCGGCGGCGCTCGGGGCCCTCGTGACCCTCCTCTTCGTCGCCGAGTTCGCCTCGGGGGAATTGCGCTTGACGGGCTTACACGTTCCGCTCGGAGTGCTGTTGATCGTGGGGATCTTCCAGCTGACTGCCGAGGTGTGGCGTTTGCCGCTGGCCGCACGCTCGCGTCCGGCCGAGCGGGAACCGATCCGATGAATCGGCGTGGCGCGTTGCGGCTGGGCGCCGCGGCGGCGGGCATCGGCTTCATCGGCGCCGGCTGGCCGCTCGCCGGCGCGCTGCTGGGCCCCGCCGAGTCAGGACGGCTGATACGCAGCCAAACCAGGTTGCCCGATCGCTATCAAGTCCCGCTGCCGATCCCGGAACAATTGACGCCGGTTCGTAGCGACGCTCACGCCGACTACTACGAGATCACCCAGCAGACCACGCAATTGCGCATATTGCCCGGGCTCCCCACGGCGGCGTGGACTTACAACACGAGCTTTCCCGGCCCGACCATTGCTTCGCGGTCAGGCCGACGCACCGTCGTGCGGCACCGCAACGCCCTGCCCGTGCCGGTTGTGGTGCACCTACACGGCGGCCACACACCGGAAGACCACGATGGGTACCCGACCGACTTCATCCTGCCGCCCGGCGTCCGGCTCGGGGCTGAAGCCATGGCGCGCAACAGCGTTGTCGGAGAGCGCGAATACGTTTACCCGCTGAACCAGCGGGCCGCCACGTTGTGGTACCACGATCACCGCATGGGCTACACCGGCGCCGCGGTGTGGCGCGGCCTGGCCGGATTCCACTTGGTCCACGACGACGAGGAAGACGCGTTGCCGCTGCCGCGCGGCCGGCGGGACGTCCCGCTGATGATCACCGACCGCGCGTTCGCCGCCGATGGCTCCTTTCGCTACCCGGACGCTGCCGGTGGCGGAGCGACCGGCGACTACATGAACGGCGTCCTCGGCGACGTCATCCTGGTCAATGGTGCGCCGTGGCCGGTGCTGTCGACCGATCCCGCCCGGTACCGCCTGCGGCTCTTGAACGCATCCAACGCCCGTCGCTACCGGCTGCAGCTGGACCCGCAACCACCCGGCGGTTCGGCGTTGGTGCAGATCGGCAGTGACGGCGGATTACTGGCGCGACCCATAGGCCACGACTACATCGACATCGCTCCGGCCGAACGATTCGACGTGGTGGTCGATTTCGGCCGCTACCCGGTGGGAACACAAGTGCGGCTGCTCAACCGGTTGGGTGGCGAAAGCGCCGGCGAGGTCATGCGATTCGACATCGTCGGCGCCGACCGTGCCGACGATTCGGCCATCCCGGACCGGCTCAGCGGAAGCGTCCCGGGTCTCGACCCACAGGCCCGCGTGGCCACGCGAACGTTCCTCTTTCGCCTCGGCAGAAAAGGGGTGTGGACGATCAACGACTTGGCCTATCAACCGGGCCGGCCGCTGGCGCGCCCTAAGCTCGGCACCACAGAAGTCTGGCGGTTCATCACCGAGTTCCACCATCCCGTTCATGTGCACCTCAATTCCTTTCGCGTGCTCTCCCGCAACAGCCGTGCGCCGGGCCGGTTCGACATGGGATGGAAGGACACCGTCGATGTGCGCCCAGCCGAAGCCGTTGAAGTCCTCATCCGGTTCACCGACTACACCGGTTCATACCTGCTGCACTGCCACAACCTCGAACACGAAGACATGGCGATGATGGCCGACTTCGTGACCGTCGATTGACCACCGGGCGACCCGGGACGGCGACCCCTTCAACTGGGCCATTTCGAGGCCTAAGGTCGGGCGGTATGGCGCTCAACCTGGAGATGATCACCTTCGACTGCAGCAATCCGGCGCAGCTGGGCGGCTGGTGGGCCGAGCAGTTCGGCGGCACGACGCAGGAGCTGCTCGCCGGCGAGTTCACCGTGGTGAGTTTGCCGGAAGGGCCTCGGCTCGGCTTCCAAAAAGTGCCCGACCCCACCCCCGGTAAGAACCGCGTGCACCTGGACTTCGGGCCCGCCGACGTGGATGCCGAGGCGTCTCGGCTGACGGCCGCCGGGGCCACCGAGGTCGGCCGGCATGAGTTCGGCGACAATTTTCGCTGGGTGGTGCTGGCCGACCCCGAAGGGAACGTCTTCTGCGTCGTCGGCCAATAGCCTCCACGGCGACCCGACGGTGACGGAAGCGCCGACCTAGACTGTCTGGCGTGACAGTCCCCGGGACGAGCGCCCGCACCCAGGCGATCGACACCGTCGAGCACGCCGCCGCCAGCCCCGACCAGCCGCAGCCCTTCGCCGAGCTGGGCCTTAAAGACGACGAGTACCAGCGAATCCGCGAGATCCTGGGCCGCCGACCCACCGACACCGAGCTGGCGATGTACTCGGTGATGTGGAGTGAGCACTGCTCCTACAAGTCGTCCAAGGTGCACCTGCGCTACTTCGGCGAGACCACCACCGACGAGATGCGCGCGGGCATGCTCGCCGGCATCGGCGAGAACGCAGGCGTGGTCGACATCGGCGACGGCTGGGCCGTCACCTTCAAGGTGGAATCGCACAACCACCCCTCCTACGTCGAGCCCTACCAGGGCGCGGCGACCGGTGTCGGCGGCATCGTGCGCGACATCATGGCGATGGGTGCGCGACCCGTCGCGGTGATGGACCAGCTTCGGTTCGGCGCCGCCGACGCGCCGGACACGCGCCGGGTGGTCGACGGAGTTGTCCGCGGGATCGGCGGCTACGGCAACTCGCTGGGGCTGCCCAACATCGGCGGCGAGACCGTCTTCGACGCCTGCTACGCGGGCAATCCGTTGGTAAACGCGTTGTGCGTGGGCGTATTACGCCAGGAGGACCTGCACCTGGCGTTCGCCTCGGGCGCCGGGAACAAGATCATCCTGTTCGGTGCGCGCACCGGCCTGGACGGCATCGGCGGGGTGTCGGTGCTGGCGTCGGACACGTTCGACAGCGAGGGATCGCGCAAGAAGCTGCCTTCGGTGCAGGTGGGCGACCCCTTCATGGAGAAGGTGCTCATCGAGTGCTGCCTCGAGCTCTATGCGGGCGGCCTGGTGATCGGCATCCAGGACCTTGGCGGCGCCGGATTGTCATGTGCTACTTCAGAACTCGCATCGGCTGGCGACGGCGGGATGGCGATCGAGCTCGACACCGTCCCGCTGCGGGCAAAGGACATGACGCCCGCGGAGGTGCTCTGCAGCGAATCGCAGGAGCGGATGTGCGCCGTGGTCTCGCCGGAGAACGTGGACGCGTTCTTGGCGGTGTGCCGAAAGTGGGACGTGCTGGCCACCGTGATCGGCGAGGTCACCGACGGCGACCGGTTGCGAATCAGCTGGCACGGCGAGACCGTCGTCGACGTGCCGCCGCGCACGGTGGCCCACGAGGGGCCGGTGTATCAGCGGCCGGTCGCGCGCCCCGAGTCGCAGGACGCCCTGAACGCCGACCGGTCGACGAGCCTGCCGCGGCCAAAGACAGGGGAGGAGCTGCGCGCGACTTTGCTTGCCCTGCTGGGCAGCCCGCACCTGTGCAGCCGCGCGTTCATCACCGAACAGTACGACCGCTACGTGCGCGGCAACACCGTGCTGGCCGAGCACGCCGACGGCGGCGTGCTTCGCGTCGACGAGGCCACGGGCCGCGGCATCGCGCTGTCGACCGACGCGTCGGGTCGCTACACGCTGCTCGATCCCTATGTCGGAGCACAACTGGCCCTGGCCGAGGCCTACCGCAACGTCGCGGTCACGGGCGCGACCCCGGTCGCGGTGACCAACTGCCTCAACTTCGGTTCTCCGGAAGATCCCGGGGTGATGTGGCAGTTCTCGCAGGCGGTGCGGGGACTGGCCGATGGTTGTGCGGCCCTTGGCATTCCGGTGACCGGCGGCAACGTCAGCTTCTACAACCAGACCGGGTCGGCGGCCATCCTGCCGACGCCGGTGGTCGGTGTGCTCGGCGTGCTCGACGATGTGGGCCGGCGCATTCCGACGGGCCTGGGCGGCGAGCCGGGCGAGACCCTGATGCTGCTGGGCGATACTCGCGACGAATTCGACGGTTCCATCTGGGCGCAGGTGAGCGGCGACCACCTGGGCGGGGTGCCGCCCGCGGTCGACCTGGCGCGCGAAAAACTGCTGGCCGAAGTGCTGAGCGCGGCGTCACGCGACGGGCTGGTGTCCGCCGCGCACGACCTGTCCGAAGGTGGGCTTGCGCAGGCCATCGTGGAGGCGGCACTCGCGGGCGAAACCGGCTGCCGCATCGTCCTTCCCGAGGGCGCCGATCCGTTCGTCACGTTGTTCTCCGAGTCCGCGGGCCGGGTTCTGGCGGCGGTGCCCCGCACCGAGGAGAGCCGGTTCCGGGCGATGTGCGAGGCGCGCGGGCTGCCCGCGGTGCGCATCGGCGTCGTCGACCAGGCCTCGGACGGGGTGGAGGTTCAGGGCCTGTTCACCGTGTCGCTGGCCGAACTGCGCGAGACGTCCGAGGCGGTGCTGCCGCGCCTCTTCGGATGAGCCGCAGCGACGAATCCTGATGGGCGAGCGCGACTTCCGTCGGGCCCGTGCGTTCGCGTTGGCCGCCGCCCTGGTGGGCTGGAGCTTCGTCGGGCCCCGGCTGCCCACGGCGTGGCGGGTGACGACCCAAGCGGCGGCGGCCGGAGTGCTGGTGGTTGTGACGCGCGCACCGTTGGGGCTGACCGCACCGCGGTTGTGGGCGGGGCTGCGGCTGGGGTCGGCGGCCGGGGCCGCCGCGGCGGGCGCGATCGCCGCAGCGACGGCGGTGCCGACGGTGCGGGCGTCCATGGCAGACCGCGAGCCGACCGGGTCGGTGGCCGGCTGGCTGCTGCTGCGCATCCCCGTCGGCACCGTGTGGGCCGAGGAGGCCGCGTTCCGCGCGGCGCTCACCACCGCCGCTTCCGCTGCCTACGGAAGGTCCGGCGCAAGGTTGTTGCAAGCGGCGAGCTTTGGGCTCTCCCATGTCGCGGATGCGCGAGCGGCGGGCGACCCGGTGCTGTGCACGGTGTTGGTGACGGGCGTCGCGGGCTGGCTATTCGGTTGGCTCGCAGACCGTTCCGGCAGCGTGGCCGCTCCCATGCTGGTGCACTTGGCCATCAACGAGGCCGGCGCGATCGCCGCGCTGGGCGTGCGACGTCACGGGTTGATGGTGTAGTCACCGAGCTGGCGACCCCACACGTGCTCGGTGAAAAGTGGGGAGCCGAGCTCGAAGTGGTTGTAGGGAGCCATGCTCGCGCCGGTGTCCATCACCAGGAGCGGGGCCGGCCACAGTTCTCGGGTTATCTTCTGCCAACAGCCCGGTCGGCCGCCGGGACCGCCCCGGGCGTTGGTACGGGGCAGGTTCTCCGGCCAGATGTACGGGCTCGGCGCCCCGGTGATGCCGCCGGCCGCGTGGGCGCCGAGCGAGTAGCCGTTGTCGCCGAGCGCATTGTGAATCCTGGGCCCAACTTCAGCGAAATTCCTTATGGTGCAGAAGATTTCCGGGCTGTATTCGTCGAGCAGCTGGCTGGGGGTGACCAGATCGGTGGCCCCGCGCGCCAGGTAGGGGCCGCCGCGCCCGAACACGTCGGCGCCCGCGCCCCCGAGCCCGGCCGCCGCCAGCAGCGCCGCGTCCAGATCGGCTTGCTGCCGGTTCAGCGTGCGCGCCGCGGTCACCGCGTGGTCGAGGGCGTCCCATAGGTCAGGCGAAGCGCTGGAGTACGTCTCGCCGAGAGCGGCCAACCGCGCAACGTCGAAGCGGATCGCGGGCATGCGGGCGTTCACGTCGTCGAGAATCGCGTTGCCGTTGACCAACGAGTCGCCGAACTTCTCGCCCAGTCCCGTCAGCGCTTGCGCCGCCGCGCTGAGCGTCAGGTTCACCTTGACCGGATCGACCTTCGCCGCGATCGACATGAGCGTCTCGAACACGGTGTTGAACTCTGTGGTCACCGCGGTCGCGTCGATCACGGTCGACGGTGTGATCGATTGCGCCGCGGGCTTGGGCGGCGAAGTCAGCGCGACGTACTTGTTGCCGAACACCGTTGTCGCCTTGATGGTGGCCGCCACGTTGGCTGGGATGAGCTCGAGATACCTGGGGCTGACATCCAGCGTCACCCTGGCGGCCGGCCTGCCGTCGCGGGTGATCTCCGAAATGCCGGCCACGCGGCCGATCTGGACACCGTTGTAGGTGACCTTGGAGCCGGGATCCAATACCAGGCAGGCCCGGGCCGCCACCATCGTCAGCTTCGTTGTCGGCGTGAGCTCGCCGCGAAACTGCAGATACAGCAGCGACCCGACCAATCCCATGATGACGAGCGTCACGAGGCCGACGGACTTGTACGGTGGCCCGCGCCGCAAGCGACGACGCTCCATGAGTTTGAGACCCTAGGGTATGGCCGCCCGTCAAAAGGCCGATCCGGCAAAGACCCGGCAGGCCGTGTTGGCCGTTGCGGACTGGTTGCGGGACGCGACCCGGCCCGTTCCCGATCGCGAGAGCCTCGGGGCCGCGGTCCGGCTCACCGCCCGCACCGTGGCAGCGGTGGCGCCCGGGGCCAGCGTCGAGGTGCGGATCCCGCCGTTTGTCGCGGTGCAATGCATCGCCGGCCCCAGGCATACCCGCGGCACGCCCCCCAACGTGGTGGAGACCGATCCGCGAACGTGGTTGCTGCTGGTGACCGGGATGCTGTCGTTCCACGAGGCGACGGACGCCGGTGCGCTGAGCCTTTCCGGCTCCCGCGCAGGTGAGATCGAACACTGTCTGCCCCTGTTCGATGTCAGCTGAATAGTAACCCTGAACTGCAGGTTTAGGGTGGTGCGAGGGAATTTTCGACGCGCAACACGCGCTGTGAATTCGCAGTCGACGGCGTTGGACCCGTAGACTCCGATACGTCACCAACCGTTCCCCGGGGAGCCGCCGAATCGTGACCGTCGCAGGAGCCGAAGCACCCGAGCAGGACCTGAACTCGCCCCGTGAAGAGTGTGGTGTCTTCGGGGTCTGGGCCCCCGGCGAGGATGTCGCAAAACTCAGCTATTACGGCTTGTACGCCCTGCAGCATCGCGGGCAGGAGGCCGCCGGGATCGCCGTCGCCGACGGATCGCAGGTCCTCGTCTTCAAGGACCTGGGTCTGGTCAGCCAGGTGTTCGACGAGCAGACCCTCGCGGCGATGCCGGGCCACGTCGCCATCGGTCATTGCCGCTACTCCACCACAGGCGACACCACGTGGGAGAACGCCCAGCCGGTGTTCCGCAACACCGCCGCCGGCACGGGCGTTGCGCTGGGCCACAACGGCAATCTGGTCAACACCGCCGAGCTTGCCGCCCGCGCCCGCGACGCCGGGCTGATCGCGCGGCGTTGCCCCGCACCGGCGACGACCGACTCCGACATCCTGGGCGCACTGCTCGCCCACGGTGCCGCGGATTCCACGCTGGAACAGTCCGCGCTGGAGCTGCTGCCGACCGTGCGCGGCGCGTTCTGCCTGACGTTCATGGACGAGAACACGCTGTATGCGGCGCGCGATCCCCATGGGGTGCGGCCACTTTCGCTCGGACGCCTCGACCGCGGCTGGGTGGTGGCCTCCGAAACGGCCGCGCTCGACATCGTCGGCGCCTCGTTCGTGCGCGACATCGAGCCGGGCGAGTTGCTGGCGATCGACGCCGACGGGGTGCGTTCCACCCGGTTCGCCAACCCCACCCCGAAGGGCTGCGTCTTCGAGTACGTGTACCTGGCGCGCCCGGACAGCACGATCGCCGGCCGGTCCGTGCACGCTACCCGGGTGGAGATCGGTCGCCGGCTGGCCCGTGAATGCCCGGTCGAGGCGGACCTGGTGATCGGCGTTCCGGAGTCGGGCACCCCCGCCGCGGTCGGATACGCGCAGGAGTCCGGCATTCCGTACGGGCAGGGCCTGATGAAGAACGCCTACGTCGGGCGGACGTTCATCCAGCCGTCCCAAACCATCCGCCAGCTCGGTATCCGGCTGAAACTCAACCCACTTCGCGAGGTGATCCGCGGCAAGCGGCTCATCGTCGTCGACGACTCGATCGTGCGCGGCAACACCCAGCGCGCGCTGTTGCGGATGCTGCGCGAGGCCGGCGCAGTGGAAGTTCACGTGCGGATCGCTTCGCCGCCGGTCAAATGGCCCTGCTTCTATGGCATCGACTTCCCGTCCCCGGCGGAGTTGATCGCCAACGCCGTGCAAGACAAAGAGGAAATGCTCGAAGCGGTGCGGCACGCCATCGGCGCCGACAGCCTCGGTTACATCTCGCTGCGCGGCCTGGTCGCGGCGTCCGAACAACCCGCGTCGCGGCTCTGCACCGCCTGCTTCGACGGCAAGTACCCGATCGAATTGCCCGAGGAGACGGCGTTGGGGAAGAACGTCATCGAGCACATGCTCGCCAACGCAGCGCGCGGGGCCGGGCTCGACGAGCTGGCGCCCGACGAAGTGCCGATCGTCCACTGACGGCCTTCCGATCCGGCCCTTCCAAGACGTTTGATAACGGCGGTCGGCGGCGCCCGGTAGCCTTTATCGCGATGACGGATCCCGGAAAAAGCCCCGGACGTAACCCGGGCAGCCACGGCATTACCTACGCGTCGGCCGGGGTGGACATTGAAGCCGGTGACCGCGCCGTTGAAATGTTCAAGCCGCTGGCGACACGGGCCACCAGACCCGAGGTGCGGGGCGGACTCGGCGGGTTCGCAGGGCTGTTCGCTTTGCGCAACGACTACCGCGAACCGCTGCTCGCGGCGTCGACCGACGGCGTGGGTACCAAGCTTGCGGTGGCTCAGGCGATGGACAAGCACGACACCGTCGGCCTAGACCTGGTCGCGATGGTCGTCGACGACCTCGTGGTGTGCGGCGCCGAACCGCTGTTCCTGCAGGACTACATCGCGGTGGGCCGGACCGTGCCCGAACGCCTCAGCGCGATCGTCGCGGGCATCGCCGAGGGCTGCGTGCGCGCCGGCTGCGCTTTGCTCGGCGGCGAAACCGCCGAACACCCCGGCCTGATGGAACCCGACCACTACGACATTTCGGCGACCGGTGTCGGCGTCGTGGAGGCCGACGACGTGTTGGGCCCCGACCGCGTCAAACCCGGCGACACCATCATCGCGATGGGCTCCTCGGGCCTGCACTCCAACGGGTACTCGTTGGCCCGCACGGTGCTACTCGAGATCGACCGGATGAACTTGGCCGGGTATGTCGAGGAGTTCGGCCGCACCCTGGGTGAGGAACTGTTGGAACCCACCCGGATCTACGCCAAGGACTGCCTGGCGCTGACAGCCGAAACCCACGTCCGCACGTTCTGCCACGTCACCGGCGGCGGGCTGGCCGGCAACCTGCAACGCGTCATCCCGCATGGCCTGGTCGCCGAGATCGACCGCGGAACCTGGACGCCCGCACCGGTGTTCGCCATGATCGCCCAGCGCGGTCGGGTCACGCGGGAAGAGATGGACAAGACGTTCAACATGGGCGTGGGCATGGTCGCCGTCGTCGCGCCCGAGGACACCGACCGGGCCCTGGCCATTTTGACGGCCCGCCACTTGGACTGCTGGGTGCTGGGAACCGTCTGCAAAGGCGGCAAAGAGGGCCCGCGGGCAAAGCTCGTCGGACAGCATCCGCGATTTTAGAGGGCGGGAGTCGAGCCGGCGCCGTGCCGAAGCCGATTAGACCGGCGCAGCGACGTCAGTTCTAGCGGCGCCAGTCGTCGCTGTCTTCCCAGGAGTCGCCGACGCCGTCGTCCTCCAGCTCTGTGGAATCGTCGGCACCCGTTCCTGACAACTCGCGCTGAAGCCGCGTGAAGTCGGTTTGCGGGGAACTGTATTTGAGTTCTCGAGCAACCTTGGTCTGCTTTGCCTTAGCCCGGCCGCGGCCCATGGGGGAACCCCCTCGCGCAATAACGGAGCGGCCCGAATCAGGCGGCTCCGATCTCCTGGTGTCGTTATTGTCCTGCCGACAGTTTACCGTGCCTTACGGTCGGGCGTCGGTGCCCCCTGCCGCTGTGGCGCACTTCATCGAGGATTATCTCGCACCGCCCCGCAACCGTTCAACGGCGAGCCGTCCCGCGCCGATGTGTTCCGTTGACGGCAGCGAATCGGCGTCGATGACCGCCGCCACCGAGGACTGGGCGCCGGTCGCAAGTTCGGTATCGGCCGGCACCCCGCGCTTGAGCAGCGCGAGGGCTACGGGCCCGAGGTCCACGTGATCCACCACGGTCCCCAGGCGGCCGACGGTGCGCCCGCCGGCGAGCACCGGATCTCCCGTGGCCGGCCGCTCCACCGAACCGTCGAGGTGCAACAACACCAGCATCCGGGGCGGTTTCCCGAGGTTGTGCACCCGCGCGACGGTCTCCTGCCCCCGGTAGCAGCCCTTGTCGAGGTGGACCGCAGCACCGACCCACTCCACCTCGTGCGGAATCGTGCGCTCATCGGTGTCGACGCCCAGTCGCGGGCGCAGCGCCGCCACGCGGTGCGCCTCGTAGGCCCAAACCCCCGCCGGCCGCAGCCCCGCCTGCACCAGGCGTTGCTGCCAGCCAGCCGATTCGCCGCGCGGGACCACCAAATCCAGTTCGATCTGGCCGGCCGGGGCGCCCGCCATCCTGCGCACGAACCCACCTCCGGAGACCGGGACCGCCGTCAGCTCGGCGGGCAGGGCGTCCAGCCCCAGCACGTCTAGCACCGCCCGGTCGGCCAGCCGCGGCCCGAGCAGTGAGAGCACCGCCATGTCGGCGGCGGCCGGGCTCACATCGGACCAGAAGACCATCTTGCGCAGGTAATTCAGCAGCGGCTCACCCCGCCACGGCTCGGTGTCCAGGTAGGTGGTGCCCCCGAGTTCGGTCTGGATCCAGTGGTCCTCGACGCGGCCCTGCCCGTCCAGGCTGAGGTTTTGCGTGCTGGCGCCCTCGGGCAGCTCGCTGACGTGCTGGGTGGAGATGCTGTGGAGCCACTTCTGGCGATCGCCGCCGGTCAGCGTGAGCACCGCGCGGTGCGAGCGGTCCACGACGACCGCGCCGGTCTCGGCCGCGCGCTGCTCGCCGAGGGGATCGCCGTAATGCCAGACGGCGCCCGCGTCGGGGCCGGCGTCTGGTGCGGGTACTGCGGACACACGTCAACTCTACGGACCTTGATGCCCGGTGCGCCGAGCGTGCGGGCAGCCTCACGTTCACGGCTAGGCTTTACCTCCATGGCAGGCCAGACGGGTGTGATCGTCACGCTGGACGGCGCGATACATCCGCCGGATGCCCCGCTGCTGCACGCCGACGACCTGGCGGCGGTTCGCGGCGACGGCGTCTTCGAGACGCTGTTGGTCCGCGACGGCAGGCCCTGTCTGGTCGAGTCGCATCTGCAGCGGCTGACCCAATCGGCGAGGCTGATGGACCTGCCCGAACCCGACCTGCCCAGCTGGCGCGCTGCGATCGATGCGGCCAGCAGTGAGTGGGTGGCCGCCACCGCCGACGAAGGGGCGATGCGCCTGATCTACACCCGAGGCCGGGAGGGTGGAACCGCCCCGACCACCTACGTGATGGTCAACGCGGTTCCCGAACGAGTCACCGCGGTGCGGCGCGAGGGCTTGGCCGCGGTGATGCTGGACCGCGGACTGCCCGCGGCCGGTGCCGACGCGATGCCATGGCTGCTCGCCGGCGCCAAGACCCTGTCCTACGCGGTCAACATGGCCGCCCTGCGTCATGCCGCCCGGCAAGGCGCCGGCGACGTGATCTTCGTCAGCTCGGACGGCTACATCCTGGAAGGCCCGCGCTCGACGGTGGTGATCGCGACCGGATCCGGTGGGGACCTGTGCCTGCTGACGCCGCCGCCGTGGTATCCGATTCTGCGCGGCACCACGCAGCAGGCCCTTTTCGAGGTGGCCAGGGCCAAAGGGTACGACTGCGACTATCGGTCCCTGCGTCCCGCTGATCTCCATGCCGCGCAAGGGATCTGGTTGGTGTCGAGCATGACGCTGGCCGCCCGCGTGCATACGCTCGACGGCCGCCCGTTGCTTCGGTCGCCGTTGGCCGCCGAGTTCGCCGCATTGGTCGACTCGGCGATCGTCAGCGATCGCTAAGCGCTGAATTGTGTTGTCGGCTTGCGGAATCGCGGGTACGGTCGGCCGTACACAAGAAGGGAGGTGGTCCGCGAAATTGATAGCTTCATGGACATGTGAGGTGGCTGCGCGCTAGCAGCAGTGGCTTGCGAAGAGCTGGCGGCATACGCGCGCTAGCGAATTCCCCGCAGTCACCCGGCCCCCGAGCTTCCGGTCTGTCCAACCAGGAGCCTTGCTCGGGGGCCGCTCCATGTCTGGAGCCGTTACTGGCTCACCTTCGCGGCAATCTGCCCGGCGAGCTTGCCCGCCTGACCCGTCTCGGCGTCGGGGCCGCACAGCAAGAGGTCCACGACCACACTGGACGCCGCGTGCAGCGCGTGATGGCAGATGCGGGTTCCGTCCGCCTGCGTCCGCTCCTGGAAGATCTTCGGCACGGCCCCGGTGACCTCACCGAACTTCCATTCGCTGGTCTTGCCGTTGTAAGTCAACGTGATCGATTGCCCGCAGCAGCAGACCCAACTTCTGATCGAGCTGAGGCAGGGACTCGACGAGGACGGGGATGACCCCAGCGCGCGCGGCGACATCGCCCAGCTGTTGCGCATGCTGCGCCTGCGCCACGACGTCACTTACCGGACCCGCACCGAAATCGACAACGTGCTGGCCGAGATCGAGGCCAAGGGCGGTTCGCCGACGACCGCGGCCGCGGGCAAGTCGCAGGCACCGGCGGCGGCCGCAGCGCCGGCCGCCGCGACGC
>NZ_LZJJ01000344.1:0-4395 GCF_001667625.1 Mycobacterium sp. E1715 | reverse complement strand
GGACGCCTCGATCGGACCCAGCCCCATGATCTCCGGCGACAGGCCGCTGACGCCGGTGGACACGATGCGCGCCAGCGGGGTCAGGCCGAGTTCCTTGGCCTTGGTGTCGCTGGTGATCACCAGCGCGGCGGCGCCGTCGTTCAGCGGGCAGGCGTTGCCCGCCGTCACGGTGCCGTTGGGCCGGAACACCGGCTTGAGCTCGCTGACCTTCTCATACGTGGTACCGGGACGGGGGCCGTCGTCGGTGCTGACGGTGGTGCCGTCGGGCAGGGTCACCGGAACGATCTCGCGCTCGAAGAACCCACTCTTGATCGCTTCCTCGGCGCGGTTCTGGCTGCGCACGCCCCAGCGGTCCTGCTCCTCCCGGCTGACGCCGGTGAGGATGGCGACGTTCTCGGCGGTCTGACCCATCGCGATGTAGACGTCGGGCACGTTCCCGTCGGCCCGCGGGTCGTGCCATTCGTCGGCGCCGCCCGCCGCGGCGGCGGTGCGCTCCTGGGCCTCGTCGAACAACGGGTTCTTGGTGTCCGGCCATGAGTCGGAGTTGCCCTTGCCGAACCGGGACACGGTCTCCACGCCGGCCGAGATGAACGCGTCGCCCTCGCCGGCCTTGATGGCGTGGAACGCCATCCGGGTGGTCTGCAGCGACGAGGAGCAGTACCGGTTGACGGTGGTGCCGGGCAGGAAGTCATAGCCGAGCTCGACGGCGACCACCCGCGCCATGTTGAAGCCGGACTCGCCGCCGGGCAGGCCGCAGCCCAGGATCAGGTCGTCGATCTGGTGGGGGTTGAGCGCGGGCACCTTGTCCAGCGCCGCGCGCACCATCTGGGCGGCCAGGTCGTCGGGTCGCATGGAGACCAGCGACCCCTTCATCGCGCGGCCGATCGGCGAGCGGGCGGCGGAGACAATAACGGCTTCAGGCATGACGGTTCCCTTCAAATCCCTTCCGGATTCCGGCGAGCTCGCTTCACAAACCGTTGACTGGACGCCGACGGACTAGGACAAATCTAGTCGTTGCCAACCGGTGGGCACGAGGACGGGGCGGGTCCCGGCGCCGGGCGACGCCACAGCCGCGACATCACGCTGGTTCGGGTGTGCCGCTGTCCGAGCACCGGCGGGGTCGTCGACGCCGCCAATTCCAGCGGCGGGATGTCGACCTCCTCGCCCAGCGCCTCGCACAGCGCGCGCAGCAGCGCGTCGGCCGCGATCGCGTACGCCGGGGCGGACGGGTGGAAGCCGTCGGGGGAGAACATCACGTGCGGCGTCGACCGGAATTGGGGTGTCAGCAACTGCCCGAGCGGTACCGGCATGCCGCCCGCGGCCCGGACCGCCGCGGCCTGGGCGCGCGCGAGCTGCGAGCAGCGCTCGTGCGCCAGCGACCGAAGCGGTTGCGGGATGGCGGTGATGACACCCAGGTCGGGACAGGTGCCGGCGACCACCACCGCGCCGCGGGCGCGGAGCTTGCGAACGCTGAGCCCCAGCCGCTGCGCCGACTGGCTCACGCCGTTGAGGGCCGTCACGTCGTTGGCGCCCACCATGATCACCGCCGCGTCCGGCGGCGCCCCGGCCACGAACATCGCATCCACCTGGCCGCACACCCCCTTCGACGTGGCGCCGACGATGGCCTTTGTGCTCAGCCGGATCCGCTTGCCGGTCTGCTCGGCGAGGCCCCGGGCGATCCGGACCCCCGGCACCTCCTCGGGGCTCACGCACCCGTACCCGGCGGCGGTGGAATCGCCGAAGATCATCAAATGCAGGTCGACGGGCATGCCGCGGTGCCAACGCTCCACCGGCCCGCCGCCGCGGGTGTACACCCCGTCGGCGCGCGGCGGGATGTCCCATGACTTGGGGATGACGGTGCGCGCGTGCGTCGCCTGACCGACGAGCAGGTTGCGCGCACCCAGATAGGCAGTTCCTGTCGAGGCGAGGGCGCCTGCGGTGGCCAGGGCGATCGCCGAACGACGGGGCACCCGCATGGTCACGCAACCTATTTTAGATGGGCTTGCATGTTTGCGGGGTCGGGCGACGAACAATGTGGTCACGGGAGGAATCAAATTGGTAACGAATCAGACTTTTTAAATGTTCTCTTAAGAAGTGCCTGTCAAGCTGAGTCGGCGGGGTTGGCTGAGTGCCTTGGATGAGCGGCTGAACCAGACGCTTAGCTGCCTCGTCACATGCTGTATCGCACTACAACGGCGTAGGAAGTGTTGAGCATGAGCGCACCCGGTCAGGTATCCGGTTCCCCCCGGACTGCCCTTCGTCCTTATCAAGTTCTCAAGGCGCGTCGCGCGGAAACGCGCCGGTACGCGATGAGCGACGGCGCGCCGGTCGAGGTCCTCGAGTCCGGGCCCAGCGTTGCTGCGCGGCTGGCCAACCTGACGTCGCGGGTGACCATCCGGCCGGTGCTGTCCGTCGGTAGCCACGTCCCCAACTTCCCCTGGCCCTGGGGGCTGATCGACCTGGCGGCCCGGGTGGTGCTGCCGGTGTCGGCCACCG
Organism: Mycobacterium sp. E1715; assembly: GCF_001667625.1. Classification (NCBI taxonomy): domain Bacteria; kingdom Bacillati; phylum Actinomycetota; class Actinomycetes; order Mycobacteriales; family Mycobacteriaceae; genus Mycobacterium; species Mycobacterium sp. E1715. The sequence continues at coordinate 1,899 of NZ_LZJJ01000344.1, read as the reverse complement.
TGCGCGAGACGGTGAAGCTGCCCAACGCCTCGGCGCAGCTGGTGCGCGCGCCCGGTGTGCTGCCCGCCGACGGCACCCGCCGGGTGGTCGTCTACTTCCACGGCGGCGCGTTCCTGACGTGCGGGGCCAATTCGCACGGCCGGCTGGTCGAGACGTTGTCTCAGTCCGCCGACGCGCCGATCTTGGTGGTCAACTACCGGCTGCTGCCCAAGCACTCGATCGGGATGGCCCTCGACGACTGCCACGACGGCTACCAGTGGTTGCGGCTGCGCGGATATCAGCCGGATCAGATCGTGCTGGCAGGCGACTCCGCCGGCGGCTACCTGGCGCTCGCGCTGGCGCAACGCCTCCAGGAGGAGGGCGAGGAGCCCGCGGCGCTGGTGATGATCTCGCCGCTGCTGCAGCTGGCGAAGGAAGACAAGCAGGCCCATCCCAACATCAACACCGACGCGATGTTCTCGCACCGGGCGTTCGACGCGCTGGCCGAGCTGGTCGCCAGCGCGGCCACCAAGCACAAGGTCGCGGGGCGGCCCGAGGAGACCTACGAGCCGATCGAGCACATCAAGCCCGGCCTGCCGCGGACGCTGATCCACGTCTCGGGATCCGAGGTGTTGCTGCACGACGCGCGGCTGGCGGCGAGCCGGTTGGCCTCGGTCGGGGTGCCGGCCGAGGTGCGGGTGTGGCCCGGCCAGATTCACGACTTCCAGTTGGCCGCGCCGATCGTCCCCGAGGCGGTCCGGTCGCTGCGCCAGATCGGCGACTATATCCGCGAGGCCACCGGCTAGCGCAACGCCGCGGGCGTCAGGGGGAAGCCGTCGTGCACCGCGGGAACGTGCCTGACACGATGAACGCATGCGGATCGCCCAGCACATCAGTGAGCTCATCGGCGGCACGCCGCTCGTGCGCCTGAATTCCGTCGTCCCCCAGGGCGCCGGCACCGTGGCGGCCAAGGTCGAGTACCTCAACCCCGGGGGCAGCTCGAAGGACCGGATCGCGGTCCGCATGATCGACGCCGCCGAGGCGAGCGGGCTCCTGAAGCCCGGCGGCACCATCGTCGAACCCACCTCCGGCAACACCGGCGTCGGCCTGGCGCTGGTCGCCCAGCAGCGCGGGTACAAGTGCGTGTTCGTCTGCCCCGACAAGGTCGGCGAGGACAAGCGCAACGTGCTGCTCGCCTACGGCGCCGAGGTGGTGGTCTGCCCGACGGCCGTGCCGCCCGAGCACCCGGACAGCTACTACAGCGTCTCCGACCGGCTGACCCGGGAGATCGACGGCGCCTGGAAGCCCGACCAGTACGCCAACCCCGAGGGCCCGGCCAGTCACTACGCCAGCACCGGCCCGGAGATCTGGGCGGACACCGACGGCAAGGTCACCCATTTCGTCGCCGGCATCGGCACCGGCGGCACGATCACCGGCGCGGGCCGCTACCTCAAGGAGGTGTCGGGCGGCGCCGTGCGGATCATCGGCGCGGACCCCGAGGGGTCGGTGTACTCCGGGGGCACCGGCCGGCCCTACCTGGTCGAGGGCGTGGGCGAGGACTTCTGGCCCGCCGCCTACGACCCGACCGTGCCCGACCAGATCATCGCGGTGTCCGACTCCGACTCGTTCGACATGACCCGGCGGTTGGCCCGCGAGGAGGCGATGCTGGTCGGGGGGTCGTGCGGGATGGCGGTGGTGGCCGCGCTGAAGGTCGCCGAGGAGGCCGGCCCCGACGCTCTGGTGGTCGTGCTGCTGCCCGACGGCGGCCGCGGCTACATGGCGAAGATCTTCAACGACGCCTGGATGTCGTCGTACGGGTTCCTGCGCAGCCGCCTCGACGGTTCCACCGAGGAGTCCACGGTGGGCGACGTGCTGCGCGGCAAGTCCGGCGCCCTGCCCGACCTGGTGCACACCCATCCG
>NZ_LZJJ01000343.1:0-7294 GCF_001667625.1 Mycobacterium sp. E1715 | reverse complement strand
GAGACCCGCCAGCGGATCATCGTGGCCACCATGCGCTGTGTGGCGACGGTGGGCTACTCCCGCACCACGATTCGCGAAATCGCCCGCGCCGCCGACATGACGAGCGGCAGCCTGTACCACTACTTCCCGAACAAGTCCGAATTGCTGGGCGCGGCCGTCGAGGACATCGAGCGGATCGCGGCCCCCCGGCTGCGGGACGCGGCCGCACAGGCCGACGACGTGGTCGAACGGCTGGTTGCGGTGTTGGATGAGGCGAGTCGGATGATGCGCGAACATCCGCATCTGGCCGGCTTCGATCGCGCGGTACGCGCGGACAGCCATCAGCATCCCCGTCGCGGCCGGCCGAACTATCCGGGGCCAAAGGCCCTGCGCCGCACCATCATTGAGATCCTCCGCGACGCCCAGACCGCCGGCGCGCTGCCGCCGGGCATCGACCCCCGGGCCGCCGCCGGCGCGATCCATGCGCTGGCTCGCGGCCTCACCGAGCGCGCGGCCACCCTGGACGCCGACGCCTACGCGGCCACGCTCGCTTCGGCGAAGGGGTTGATCAGCGGGACGCTGTTCGCGCGCCCAGCGAATCACCGCAGGTCCACACCGCGACGCCGATCAACACCAAATCCTTGAGCAGGAACTGGCCCGGTAACGCCGACAGCACGGGAACGCCATCCGCATGGGTCGCGATTACGCCGGGCGTGGTGAACAGGAAGCTCAGGGTGCCCAGGAACAGCAGCACCGCCAGCGCGCTGCCGGCCGCCGACGCGCGCGGCCACACCGGCCTCAGGGCGATCAGAACCGCGGCGACGATCTCCATCGTGCCCAGCAAGCGTGCGACGGTGGCGACGCTCAACACGTCGTAGATCCAGCTCATCAGCGGGCTGTGCTCGATCAGCACACGGGATTCCATCTTCACGTACTTCCCGAACCCGATCCAGGCCAGGACGATGACCAACCCGTACCGGCTGATCAGCTGGCCCGACAGCGTCAGGGACTGCGCCACACGGGAACCGGTGGCGACGGGCGCGGTCACGGATTCGATTTTGTCCACAGAGCAGCCACGAGAGGGCTCCCGATTTTGTTCACCCGGTCGCAGAACCGTTATCCGGCGTAGCGATCCCGCAACTGAGCCAGCGTCGCTTCGATGCCGGCGGTATTCCCCTTCACCGCACCGATCAGCTGGTAGTAGTTCAGCGCATTCTTGACCGCACCGGCCCGGCTGTAGTCGAACGTCTCCGTGACCCGCGTCCGGCTCGGCGAAAGCGCCTCGAACTCCCAGCGCCACCGGTGCCCCAACGGATGACGCCATTCGACCAATTCGCCGGGTTTGAGGGCGGTCACCGTGCTGGTGATGCGATACGGCAGGCCGTACATCTTCATGTTGGTCGAAAACTTCGACCCCACAGCCATTTCCGCCGGAGCCTTGATGTTGGCTCGCACGGTACCCGACCCGTCCAACTCGCTGTGTCGCCGCGGATCGGCGGCCATCGCGTACAGCTCCGCGGCCGGCGCCGCCACTTCGACCGACCGGCTTACCTGCCGTGGACCCGCGTCGACAACGGTGACGGTCATAATCTTTCCTTTCGGCTGTCCGGCAGCGTCAGCTCGACGCTACGCTCGCCGAGTCGAATTCAGAACAGCGAAACGACCCGCCCTGCCAGGGACCGCATGGGCGTGGCGGAAGCCCCCGCCGAGAGGAGCCGAAACAAGCCATGAATCAATCCATTTCGGGGAAGGTTGCGCTGATCACGGGCGCCGCGCGGGGGCAGGGCCGGGCGCACGCCGTACGCCTGGCCGCCGAAGGCGCCGACATCATCGCGGTCGACATCGCCGGGCCATTGCCGCCGAGCGTTCCCTACGATTCACCGACACCCGAGGACCTGGCGGAGACGGCAAGGCTGGTGAGCGCCAACGGCAAACGGGCGATCACCGAAGCCGTCGACATCCGCGACCTCCAAGCGCTCACCGCCGCCGTCGACAGGGCGGTGGGCGAACTGGGTCGCCTCGACATCATCGTCGCCAATGCCGGAATCTGCAGTCCCGCGCCGTGGGACCAGATCAGCGCCGAGGCGTTCCGCGACACCATCGACACCAACGTCACCGGGACCTGGAACACGGTGATGGCCGGCGCTCAGCACATCATCGACGGGGGCCGCGGCGGCTCGATCATCCTCATCGGTTCCGCCGCGGGCATCAACATGCAGTCGTTCATGATTCACTACACGGCGAGCAAGCACGCCGTCGTCGGGATGGCACGCGCCTTCGCCGCCGAGCTCGGCAGGCACAACATCCGCGTCAACAGCCTGAACCCCGGCGCGGTGGCGACACCGATGGGCACCGGGCGCATGCGCGAAGCGCTGCACGCGGCCGCCGACACCTACCCGCACCTGCGGGGACTGCACAAGCCGCTACTGCCTGAGGGAATCGCCCAGCCGGAGGACATCGCCGACGCGGTCGCCTGGCTCGCCTCCGACCAGTCGCGGCTGGTCACGGCGACCCAGGTTTCGGTGGACATCGGCGTGGGCTACGTCTGAGGGTTTCCGCGCGGCAAAGCGCCCTTAGCCGCACCACAAAGATTGCCGCTACCGCGTCAGGTCGATATGGTCGCCGCTCATGGGCGTGCTCAGCTTCGTCTGGCAACGTGTACTTGCCTTCGACCGACTTGGCGCGCGCATTCCCCAGCTAATCCAGACCTGGCTGACCGAGTTCTTCTTCGTGATGCCGTTGACGTTCTTCGTCGGCAAGGTGATCGATATCCGGGGCGCCATGGGCGTGCCCGGCACCGGCGAACGGCTCGACGGAACCTTCTGGGGAGCGCTCGTGGTGTCGCTCGTCTTCGGATTTTTCTTCGTCCGCTCGCTCGTGCGGCCGCGGATTGTGCAGGGGTCGTGGACACCGACGGTGCACGCCGATGTCGGGCCGGTGACCGTCTACGGGGGTAACCCCGCCTGGCGCGTGACCTATCCATACCTGACCAGTCACCCGTCGTACGCGCTGCTCCTGCTGATCACCGCCCCGATCCCCGCCGTCATGTGGGCGGCCACCGCCAACCAGGGCGACAGCACGTTCTACTGGCGGGTGTGCGGCATGGCCGGCCTGACGATCCTCGCGGTCATGGCGCTGGCGCGGGTATTGGCTTGGTACGTCTTTCGATTCGGACGCCGCCGGCTCGACACGCAGCTGCGCGGCCTGGCGGTCTCGCCACGCCGGCTCGGCTGGGAAATCGCTTGGAAGCCTGTCTTGGTCCTGGTGCTCTTGATGTACGCCATCGTCTGCGTTCCGTTGGGTGGGCTCTGGCTCAAGGAGCAACGAACGATCGCGGCCCTGCCGGTCGTCACCGTCGCCGACACCCAACATGCGGGCGAATACCGCCGGGTGAAAGGCGCCGTCGCCTCGGCGCCCGTCTACTGGGCGCCGCTAGGCCGGGGCCGTGGCGGCAACAACTACGCCGGGGCCGGCGTGCTGGTGACGCTGGCCACCGGCGGGGAGGCGCTGATGCTCGCCGATTCGATGGCGGTCCCGGACTTCAAGGGCATGATGGCGCGCGTCCACGACGGCGAGCTGACGGCCACCGGCAAGGTGATCGACGCCGTCACGGCCGACCAGCGCAAGTACTACGGCTTCGACGAGGGCGCGTTTCCGGCGCCCCCTGCCACGGGTCGGGTGCTGCTGTTGTTGTCCCAGCCCTGACGTCCCGTCCCGTGATCCGGCAGAATCGTGCTGCCACCAGCGTACGAACCCACTCATGATGGAGGTGACGCCCGAAGGTGTATCGCCATCGGGTATCCACCCGAGGCATCCACCGGAAGGAGGACCATGGTCACCAGCGAATACCGGGTCGACGGGATGAGCTGCGGCCACTGCGAGTCGGCCGTGCGGGACGAGGTCGGCCGCCTCCCTGGCGTGGAGCGCGTGGATGTCAGCGCCGACACCGGCAGGCTGGTGATCACGAGTTCTTCTCCCATCGACGCGGACGCCGTCCTCGGCGCGGTCGATGAGGCCGGCTACGAGGCCGTCTTGGTGGCATGAGCGCAGTGCCGGTGAGCCATATCGAGCTCGAGATCGCGGGGATGACGTGCGCGTCGTGCGCCGCCCGGATCGAGAAGAAGCTGAACCGGCTCGCCGGCGTCGCCGCCACCGTCAACTACGCGACCGAAAAGGCGGCCCTGACCGTTCCCTCGGGGTACGACCCGCAGCTGCTGATCGCCGCCGTCGAGCAGGCCGGATACACCGCCGCCCTGCCGCAGCGCCGGGAGGAACCGGCCCCCGGGAAGCGCGCCGGCGCCGATCTGGCGGCGCTTCGCACTCGCCTCATCACGTCGCTCGTGCTCGCCACCCCGGTGATCGCCATGGCGATGATCCCCGCCCTGCAATTCCGCTACTGGCAGTGGGCGTCGCTGGTGCTGGCCGCGCCGGTCGTGGTGTGGGGTGGCCGTCCCTTCCACGCCGCCGCCTGGGCCAATCTCCGGCACGGTGCCGCCACGATGGACACCCTCGTCTCGATCGGCACCCTGTCGGCCTTCCTGTGGTCGCTGTACGCACTGTTCCTGGGGACGGCCGGGGCACCGGGGACGCACGACCGGTTCGAACCGACCATCCGGCCCTCCGACGGTGCGGGCAACATCTACCTCGAAGTCGCCGCGGGTGTGACCCTGTTCGTGCTGGCAGGACGGTACTTCGAGAAGCGGTCCAAGCGGACGGCGGGCGCCGCGCTGCGCACCCTGCTCGAGCTCGGCGCCAAGGACGTCGCCGTGCTGCGGGGCGGCGGCGAGACCCGGATCCCGGTGGATCGCCTCACCGTCGGGGACCAATTCGTGGTGCGGCCCGGGGAGAAGGTCGCCACCGACGGCGTCGTGGTCTCGGGCTCCTCGGCCGTGGACGTCTCGATGCTCACCGGGGAGTCCGTTCCCGTCGAGGTCGGCCCGGGCGACGGCGTCACGGGCGCCACCGTCAACGTCGGCGGACGCCTCGTCGTGCGCGCCACCCGCGTCGGCGACGACACGCAGCTGGCGCACATGGCCAAGCTGGTCGAGGAGGCGCAGTCGGGCAAGGCCGAGGTCCAGCGGCTCGCCGACCGCATCTCCAGTGTGTTCGTCCCGGTGGTCATCGGCATCGCCCTCGCGACGCTCGGCGCATGGCTCGCGCTCGGGTTCCCGGCCACCGCGGCGCTGACCGCGGCCGTCGCGGTGCTGATCATCGCCTGCCCGTGCGCGCTCGGGCTGGCGACCCCGACGGCCCTGCTGGTCGGAACCGGCCGCGCGGCCCAGCTCGGCGTGCTGATCAAAGGGCCGGAAGTCCTGGAATCCACCCGCCGCGTCGACACGATCGTGCTTGACAAGACGGGCACCGTCACCACCGGGAAGATGACCCTCCTCGACGTGGTCGGCGCCGACCGGACCGACCGCGCGGCACTGCTGCGCTACGCCGGGGCGCTCGAGGATGCCTCCGAGCATCCCATCGCCCGGGCCATCGCCAAGGCCGCCAAGGCCGAGCTGGGCCGGCTGCCCGCGGCCGAGGGATTCACCAGTTCCGAGGGCAACGGCGTGCGGGGCATCGTCGACGGCCACGCCGTCGTCCTGGGGCGCGCCAGCCTGCTGGCCGATTGCGGCCAGCCGCTGAGCGACGAGCTGTCGGCGGTCAAGGACCGCGCCGAGGCCGAGGGCAAGACCGCGGTCGTCGTCGGCTGGGACGGCCGGGCCCGCGGGGTCCTGATCGTCGCCGACACGGTCAAACCGACGAGCGCGGAAGCGGTTCGGCGGTTCAAGGGGCTGGGCCTGACACCGATCCTGATGACCGGCGACAACCGGGGCGTGGCGGAGCGCATCGCCGACGAGGTGGGCATCGCGCAGGTGATCGCCGAAATGATGCCCACCGACAAGGTCGCCGCCATCAAGCGGTTGCAGGCCGAAGGCAAGGTCGTCGCGATGGTCGGCGACGGCGTCAACGACGCCGCGGCCCTGGCGACCGCCGATCTCGGGGTGGCCATGGGCACCGGCACCGACGTCGCCATCCAAGCCGCCGACCTCACCGTCACCCGAGGTGACCTCCGCGCCGCCGTCGACGCGATCCGGCTGTCCCGGCGCACGCTGACCACCATCAAGGCCAACCTGTTCTGGGCCTTCGGCTACAACATCGCCGCGATCCCACTCGCCGCGCTCGGCGCGCTCAACCCGATGCTCGCGGGCGCCGCGATGGCGTTTTCCAGCGTTTTCGTGGTCGCCAACAGCCTGCGGCTGCGCACTTTCACCAGCGTCACAGCCTCCTAACGGCCACCCTCACACGCCGCGACGGCGGGCGGGCCGGTGGGACGGGTGTGGGATAGTTGTTCCCGACCCACCGCGTTCGAAAAGACCACGGGTCCGCCCCCGCGCAGCGATCGACTCAGCAAAGGCAACGACCGTTGGACCAATTCTTCGGACGACTGTCCTTGCTGCATGGCTGGTTCCCGCCGACCGTGCAGGCGCTGACGCTGCTGTTGCTGATCATCGCGATCCAGTGGCGTGCCCGGCGGTGGCTCAAGCGGGTGCTGCCGATGGCCGTGATCGCCGCCGTCGCGACGACCGCGCTCGCGTATTGGTACATCACGTCGCTCGGCGTGGCCGGTGACCCGGCGCCGACGACGCTGTGGCTGTGGATCGCGGCGACCGGCCTGGCCGCCGCGGTGTTCCTGGTGGGCTGGCCGGGCGCGCGCTGGTGGCGCCGGGGGGTGGCGGTGCTGTCCATCCCGCTGTGCGCGCTGTGCGCGAGTTTGGCCCTCAACAGCTGGGTGGGTTACTTCCCGACGGCGCTCGCCGCGTGGAACCAGCTGACCTCGGTGCCGTTGCCCGACCAGATCGACCGCCTGCGCGTGACCGAAATGCAGGTCGCCGGGACCAGGCCGAGCAAGGGCGTGGTGGTGCCGGTCGACATCGACGACAACGCCTCCCATTTCCGCCACCGCCGGGAATTGGTCTACCTGCCGCCCGCATGGTTCAACAGCAATCCGCCACCCCGCTTGCCGGCGGTCATGATGATCAGTTCCGCCTTCAACACCCCGGCCGACTGGCTGGGCCCAGGCGGCGCCTTCACCGCCATCGACAACTTCGCCGCCGCGCATCGCGGCTTCTCCCCCGTACTGGTGTTCGTCGACCCCACCGGCTCGTTCGACAACGACACCGAGTGCGTCAACGGCAGCCGCGGCAACGCCGCCGACCACCTGACCAAGGACGTCGTGCCGTTCATGGTGTCGAACTTCGCCGTCAGCGCCGATCGAGCCAACTGGGGCGTCGCCGGGTGGTCGATGGGCGGCACCTGCGCGGTC
>NZ_LZJJ01000342.1:0-11636 GCF_001667625.1 Mycobacterium sp. E1715 | reverse complement strand
TCCTCGACACCGACGCGGCGATCGAGCAGCGGACCGGGCGCAGCATCGCCGACATCTTCGCCACGGACGGCGAGCAGGAGTTCCGCCGCATCGAGGAGGACGCGGTGCGTGCCGCGTTGGCCGACCATGACGGCGTGGTGTCGCTCGGCGGCGGCGCGGTCACCAGCCCGGGGGTCTGCGAGGCGCTCGCCGGCCACACGGTCATCTACCTGGAGATCAGCGCCGGCGAAGGCGTGCGGCGCACCGGCGGCGGCGCAGTGCGCCCGCTGCTCGCCGTCCGTGGCGAAGATGTCGGCGATGCTGCGCCCGGTCCGCTGCTCGATCGCCGCGTCGGTGTCGAGGAACTCGACGCCGAGCGCCTTGGCCAGGCGCCGCCCGATGGTGGACTTGCCCGAACCCGGCAGCCCGACGAGTACCGCCTTGGGCGCCATCAAGCGGTCCCCCGGGCGGCCGGCGCTTCCCGGTCGGCGACCGCGCGCTGATACGCCTCGATGTTGCGCCGGGTTTCGGTGAGCGAGTCGCCGCCGAACTTCTCCAGCGCCGCGCGGGCGAGCACCAGCGCCACCATGGCCTCGACCACCACCCCCGCGGCGGGCACCGCGCACACGTCCGAGCGCTGGTGGATGGCGACGGCCTCGTCGCCGGTCGCCATGTCGACGGTGGCCAGCGCGCGCGGCACGGTGGAGATCGGCTTCATCGCGGCCCGCACCCGCAGCGGCTGGCCGTTGGTCATGCCGCCCTCCAGCCCACCGGCGCGATTCGTCGAGCGGACCACGCCGTCGGGGCCGGGATACATCTCGTCGTGCGCGCGGCTGCCGCGGCGGCGCGCCGTCTCGAAGCCGTCGCCGATCTCCACGCCCTTGATGGCCTGGATGCCCATCACCGCGGCGGCGAGCTGGCTGTCCAGCCGGTTGTCGCCGCTGGTGAACGAGCCCAGGCCCACCGGCAGGCCTGTCGCCACCACCTCGACCACTCCGCCGAGGGTGTCGCCGTCCTTCTTGGCCGCCTCGATCTCGGCGATCATGGACTTCGCAGCCTCCTCGTCATACGCGCGCACGGGGCTGTCGTCGATCGCGGGCAGGTCTTCGGGGCGGGGCGGGGGGCCGTCGTAGGGCGCCGACGGGCCGATCGCGATGACGTGGGAGAGCACGTCGACGCCGAGCGCCTGGCGCAGGAAGGACCGCGCGACCGTGCCCACCGCGACGCGGGCGGCGGTCTCCCGGGCGCTGGCGCGCTCCAGGACCGGGCGGGCGTCGTCGAAGCCGTACTTGAGCATGCCGGCGTAGTCGGCGTGCCCGGGCCGCGGCCGGGTGAGCGGTTCGTTGCGGGCGATGTTGGCCAGCTCCGCCGGGTCCACCGGGTCGGCGGCCATCACGGTCTCCCATTTGGGCCACTCGGTGTTGCCGATCTCGATGGCGATGGGGCCGCCCAGCGTGATGCCGTGGCGGACCCCGGACAGCACGGTCACCGCGTCGCGCTCGAACTTCATCCGCGCGCCGCGCCCGTACCCGAGGCGGCGGCGGGCCAATTGGTCGGCGATATCGGTGGAGGTGACCTCCACCCCGGCGACCATGCCCTCGAGCATGGCCACCAACGCGCGGCCATGCGACTCCCCGGCGGTGATCCAACGCAACACCCGGTCATTCTCCCACGGGGTCCGGCGCGGGCTTAAATCCCGAGAACCAGGCCGATCGCGGCGGCGGTGGCCAGGCACATCGACGGGCCATGGGGCACCGCCCGGGCGCCGCACAGCACCGCGAACAGCGTCGTCAGCAGCGGCGCGGCCAGCGCGGCCAGGAACCACGTCCCGACCCCGAAACACCCCGCCAGCGCCCCGAGGCCGATCGCCAGCTTGACGTCCCCGGCGCCCATCCCGGCCGGGGCGAGCGAGTGCACCAGCAGATAGATCGCGGTCAGCGCCGTCGCGCCGGCCAGCGCGGCCCAGCCGCGCCCGGCCACCGCTGCCGTCAGCAGGATCACCCCGGCCCCGGGCAGCGTGAGCACGTTCGGCAACCGGCGCTCGCGGACGTCGCAGCCGCTCAGCAGCAACAGCCACGCGAGCACCGCCACAACCGCTCCAAGCCGCATGGGTTCTCCTGGGTGCGCCGCGAGTGTGGGGCTAGGTACGAAAACGGTGGCGATGTCGTCCCTAGGCCCCACGCTCGGCGGTTGACCTGAGACATCCGACGCGAGGGACGTTAGCCCAGGGCGGCGGCCATGGCCTCTCGCGGCGCCGGTTGCCCTGTGAATAGCTCGACCTGGGTGAACGCCTGGTGCAACAGCATCTGCAGGCCGCTGATCACGCGGCCGCCGGCGGCGGCCACCGCGGCGGCCAGCGGCGTGGGCCACGGGTCGTAGACGGCGTCCAGCAGGACCGGGATCGCGGCGAGGGTGCCCGCGTACCGCGCCGCGACGTCGGCTGGGATCGTGCTGACCAGCACCTCGGCGGCGGCCACCGCGGTCCCCAGGCCGTCGTCGTCGATGTTCACGAACCGCGTCCGGACCCCGATTCCGGTGCCCAACTCCACCAGCCGGGCGGCCTTGTCGGGGTTGCGCGCGACGACGGTGATGGCGGGGACGCCCAGCTGCGCCAGGCCCAGGACGGCCGCCGGCGCGGTGCCGCCCGACCCGCACACCAGCGCGGGCCCGGTGGCCGACGAAAGCGCCCCCGCGACGCCGTCGATGTCGGTGTTGTCGGCCCGCCAGCCGGCGGGCGTGCGGACCAGGGTGTTGGCCGACCCCACCCGCTCGGCCCGCTCGGTGCGCTCGTCGGCGAAGCGCAGCGCCGCGAACTTGCCCGGCATGGTGACCGACACCCCGACCCATTCGGGCCCGAAGCCGCCGACGACGGCCGGCAGCCGCTCGGCGTCACATTCGATGCGGTCGTAGGTCCAGTCCAGCAGGCCCAGCGCCCGGTAGGCGGCCAGGTGCAGCTGCGGGGACTTCGAGTGGGCGATCGGCTTGCCGAGCACCGCCGCTTTCCGGGGTCCGCCCTCAGCGCGCGCTATCGAGGACACCGTTGCGCTTAGCCAGCTCGATGTTGGCCAGATGCTGCTGATAATCCTTGGTGAACAGCGTCGTCCCCTGGGCGTCGATGGTGACGAAGTACAGCCAGTCGCCGGGCTCGGGATGCTCGGCGGCGCGCAGCGCGTCGACACCCGGCGAACAGATCGCCGTCGCGGGCAGCCCCTGCGACACGTAGGTGTTCCACGGCGTCTTCTGGGCGCGGTCGGCGTCGGTGGTGGCCACCTCCCGGCGATCCAGCGGGTAGTTGACCGTCGAGTCGAATTCCAGCGTGTGGTGGGCGTGCAGGCGGTTGTAGATCACCTGCGCGACCTTCGCGAAGTCCTGCGACTTGGATTCCTGCTCCACCAGCGAGGCCACCACCAGGATGTCGTACGGCGACAGGCCCATGGACTGGGCGGTGTCCACCAACCCGGACTTCATGTACTCGACGCCCCCGGCGCTGATCAGGCTCGACAGGATGGTCTCGGCAGAGGCGGACGGGTCCACGTTGAAGGTTCCCGGCGCGATCAGCCCCTCGATCCGGCGATGGTCCTTGCCGAGCTCGGTGAAGGGTTCGACGGCCCACGGCGGCACCGCGAGCGCGGCGGGCGCGCTGTTGGTCGACGCCGCCCGCAGCTCCTCCACCGCGACGCAGTGCTGGTTGCCGTCGAGGGTCACGCACGTGGCGCGGGAGATCAGCGTCAGGATCCCCGGGGTCACCACGTTGGTCTTCATGTCGGTGGTGTCGTCGAGCTGACGGCCCTCCGGGATGACCAGTCGGCCCACCCGGCTGTTCGGGTCGGCCAGCCGCGCGACGGCGTCGGCCGCCGGGATCTCGGTGCGCATTCGGTAGAAGCCGGGCTGGATCGAGGAGATCTTGCTGTTGCCGTGCGCGGCGTTGACGAATGCCCGGACGGTCTTGACCACCTGCTCGTGCTGCAGCGTCTCCCCGACGTTGGTGGTCGAGTCACCGTCCTTGATCTGAATCACGATGTCCTGCTTGCCATTTCCGGCGTAGTCGTCGCCGGCTCCGAACACCGTGTGCCACAGCTTGGCGCCGACGAACACGGCCACCAGCACGACGACGGCGACGACCGCGAGCACGATCTTGCCGGCGAACCGCCGCTGGCGTCGCCCCCGTTCGGCCCGGTTCCGGGCGACGCGGCTGCGCTTCCGCGACGTGCCGACCGCCTCGGGCTCGGCGCGTTGCCGCCTTGCGCTGTCAACCATCGGCGGGCTCCCCCGCCGTCAGGGCGGCGCGGCGCTGGTCGAGCCAGCTCTGCAGGATGGCCACCGCGGCCGCCTGGTCGATCACGGCCCGCTGTTCGCGGGCGCGGACGCCGGCCGCGCGCAGCGAGCGCTGCGCGCTCACGGTGGTCAGGCGCTCGTCGGCCAGGCGCACGGGCGTGGGGGCGATCCGCTGGGCCAGCGTGTCGGCCAGCTCCATCGCGTCGATCGCCGACGGACCGGTGCGGTCGGCCAGCGTGCGTGGCAGCCCGACGACCACCTCGACCGCGCCGAGTTCGGCGGCCAGCTCGGCCAGTCGGCGCACGTGCTTGCCGGAGCGGTCACGGCGCACGGTTTCCACCGGGGTGGCCAGGATGCCGTCGGGGTCGCTGCTGGCGACGCCGATGCGCACGCTGCCGACGTCGATGCCGAGCCGCCGCCCCCGGCCGGGATCCTGGTCAGGGTCGCCGGGCCGGTCGGGCACGCGATGCTGTGCGGGGACCACTCAGCCGACCCGCGCTATCTCGGAGCGGACCGCCTCCAGCGCCGCGTCGATGCGGCTGGGGTCCTTTCCGGAACCCTGCGCCAGGTCCGGCTTGCCTCCGCCGCGGCCGTCGACCGTCGCGGCGAGCTGCTTGATCAGGTCGTTGGCGCGGAGCCCGAGGTCCTGGGCGGCGGGGTTGGCGGCGACCGCGTACGGCACACTGCCCCCCTCTCCCTCGGAGATCAGCGCCACCACGGCGGGGTCGCTGCCCAGCTTGCCGCGGATGTCGCCCACCAGGGAGCGCAGGTCGCCGGCCGTCATCCCCGCCGACATGCGTTGCGCCACCACACGGACGTTACCGATACGCTCCGCGCCGGCCGCCGCGTTGGTCGCGGCGGCGCGCGCGCTCGCCAGCCGTGCGCGTTCGAGTTCCTTCTCGGCCGCCTTGAGCCGCTCCACCAGTCCGGCCACCCGGGCGGGCACCTCGTCGGACGGCACCTTCAGCGACGAGGCCAGCCCCGCCATCAGCGCGCGCTCCTTGGCCAGGTGGCGGAAGGAGTCCAGCCCGACGTAGGCCTCCACCCGGCGCACGCCGGAGCCGACCGACGATTCGCCCAGGATGGTCACCGGCCCGATCTGAGCGGAGTTGTGCACGTGGGTCCCGCCGCAGAGCTCGAGCGAGAACGGCCCGCCGATCTCGACCACCCGCACCTCGTCCGGGTAGGCCTCGCCGAACATTGCCATTGCGCCCATCGCCTTGGCCCTCTCCAGCTGCTCGGTGAACGTGTGCACCTCGAAGTCGGCCTGGACGGCCTGGTTGGTGACCTCTTCGACCTGGGTGCGCTGCTCGTCGGACAGCGGACCCTGCCAGTTGAAGTCGAACCGCAGGTAGCCGGGGCGGTTCAGCGATCCCGCCTGAACGGCGTTGGGGCCCAGCACCTGTCGCAGCGCGGCATGCACCATGTGGGTGCCCGAGTGGCCCTGGGTGGCGCCCCGGCGCCATTCCGGATCGACCGCGGCGACCACGGTGTCGCCCTCCACGAACTCCCCGGATTCGACGTTGACCCGATGCACCCACAGGGTTTTCGCGATCTTCTGCACGTCGGTGACCGCCGCGCGGGCGCTCGCGCCTGCGCCGGTCCCGCTGATGGTGCCCTCGTCGGCGATCTGCCCGCCGGACTCGGCGTAGAGCGGCGTGCGGTCCAGCACCAGTTCGACTTGCTGCGCGCCCTCGGCGCCGTGCGTGACGACCGGGACCCGCTTGCCGTCCACGAAGATGCCCAGAATCTTTGCCTCGGAGGACAATTCGTCGAAGCCGGTGAATTCCGTCGGGCCGGCGTCGACCAGCTCCCGATAGGCGCTCAGGTCGGCGTGGGCGTGCTTGCGAGCGGCGGCGTCCGCCTTCGCGCGCCGACGCTGCTCGGCCATCAGTTCCCGGAAGCCGATCTCGTCGACCTGCAGGCCCGCCTCGGCGGCCATCTCCAGGGTCAGCTCGATCGGGAAGCCGTAGGTGTCGTGCAGCGTGAAAGCGTCCGAGCCCGAGATCGCTTTGGCCCCAGCCTCTTTGGTGGTGCCGGCGACCTCGTCGAACAGCTTGGAACCGGCCGCCAGCGTGCGGTTGAACGCGGTCTCCTCGGCGACGGCGATGCGCCTGATCCGGTCGAAGTCGGCGACCAGTTCGGGATACGACGGCCCCATCGCGTCGCGCACGGTGGTCATCAACTCGCCGACGATGGGCCCGTCGATGTCGAGCAGCTTGGCCGAACGGATCACCCGGCGCAGCAGCCGGCGCAGTACGTAGCCGCGACCGTCGTTGCCGGGCGTGACGCCGTCGCCGATCAGGATCGCCGCGGTGCGGCTGTGGTCGGCGATCACCCGGTAGCGCACATCGTCGGAGTGGTTGCCCACGTCATATCCGCGCGGCGCGCGGGCGGCCACCGCGTCGATGACGGGCCGCAGCAGGTCGGTCTCGTACACGTTGTGCACGCCCTGCAGGATGAACGCGACCCGCTCGACGCCCATGCCGGTGTCAATGTTCTTGCGGGGCAACGGGCCGAGGATTTCGAAGTCGGTCTTGGAAGTGCCCTCGCCGCGTTCGTTCTGCATGAACACGAGGTTCCAGATCTCGATGTAGCGCTCTTCGTTGGCCACCGGGCCGCCACCGACCCCGAACTCTTCGCCGCGGTCGTAGTAGATCTCCGACGACGGGCCACACGGACCGGGGATGCCCATGGACCAGTAGTTGTCTTCCATGCCGCGGCGCTGGATCCGCTCGGCCGGCAGCCCGGCGATCTCCTGCCACAGCTGCACGGCCTCGTCGTCGTCGAAATAGACCGTCGTCCAGATCCTTTCGGGATCCAGGCCGTAGCCGCCCTCGGACAACCCGTTGGTCAGCAGAGTCCACGCCAGCTCGATGGCGCGGCGCTTGAAGTAATCGCCGAACGAGAAGTTGCCGGCCATCTGAAAGAAGGTGTTGTGCCGGGTGGTGATCCCCACCTCGTCGATGTCGGGCGTGCGGATGCACTTTTGGATGCTGGTGGCCGTCGAGTACGGCGGCGTGCGCGCTCCCAGGAAGTACGGCACGAACTGGACCATGCCCGCGTTGACGAACAGCAGGTTGGGGTCGTCGAGGATCACCGATGCGCTCGGCACCTCGGTGTGGCCCGCCTTCACGAAATGATCAAGAAACCGCTTCCTGATCTCGTGTGTCTGCACTTGGAGTCCGCTTCTTCCTTTTGCTTTGTCGCGTGTTGCTTTGTCGCGTGTTGCTTTGTCGCGTGAACGTCTATTCCAGCGTATTCGCTGGAGTAGCTGGCTACCGGGCCGCTAACCCTCCAGAAAGCTCAGCCGCACCGAGCGTTGTGGGTTGTCCCGGTTCAAATCGACCAGCACGATGCTTTGCCAGGTGCCCAGCATCGGCTCGCCCCCGGAGACCGGCACGGTCACCGACGGCGCGACCAGCGCCGGCATCACGTGATCCGCGCCGTGGCCCGGCGAGCCGTGCGAGTGCCGATACCGGTCGTCGCGCGGCAGCAGCCGTTCCAGCGTGTCGAGCAGGTCTTCGTCGGAGCCGGCCCCCGTTTCGATGATGGCGACGCCCGCGGTGGCGTGCGGGACGAACACGTTGCACAACCCGTCGCCCCTCGACCAGCAGAAGCCCCGCACCGCCTCGGTCAGATCGACGATGCGGCGTCGTGTTGTGTCCACGTCCAGCACGTCGGTATGCATCCGAACCAGCCTACGGCGCACACGTTGCGGGCAGCCAATCGATTGTGAGCGCGACCACATTTGGGCATTGCGGGGCGCATTGGGCAGGAGGAAGGTAACTGGTGGGGCCGGTGGCGCCACGGGCTCCTTGGATATAAGCCCTACAGAGGAGGTCGGCCGTGTACGCACGCTCCACCACCATCCAGGCGCAACCCTTGTCGGTCGACATCGGGATCGCGCACGTTCGCGATGTCGTCATGCCCGCCCTCACCGAGATCGAGGGGTGTGTCGGGCTGTCGCTGTTGGTCGACCGGCAGTCCGGGACCTGCATCGCCACCAGCTCGTGGGACAGCATCGACGCGATGCGCGCCAGCGCCGAACGGGTCGCCCCGATTCGCGATCAGGCCGCGCTGATGTTCGACGGCAGCGCGCGGGTCGAGGAGTGGGACATCGCTTTGCTGCACCGCGACCATCCGTCGCGGCAGGGTGCCTGCGTGCGGGCCACCTGGCTCAAGGTGGTGCCGGACCAGCTCACCCGGTCCCTGGACTTCTACCGCTCGTCGGTGCTGCCGGAGCTCGAGGAGCTCGACGGGTTCTGCAGCGCCAGCCTGCTGGTCGACCATCCGGCGTGCCGACGGGCGGTGTCGTGCTCGACGTTCGACTCGATGGACGCGATGGCCCGCAACAGCGACCGGGCGAACGAATTGCGCAGCAGGCGCGTCCGGGAGCTGGGCGCCGAGGTGATCGACGTCGCCGAATTCGAGCTGGCGATCGCCCACCTGCGGGTGCCCGAGCTGGTCTAGCGCTAGCACGCTTCTTTCGCCGAGCGTCACGCCAGCGTGGCGGCTGCCGTCCAGTGTCACGCCAGCGTGACGCTCGATGCGTTCAGGGCAGCGCGTCGCCCGGGAATCCCCGGCAGGGATGCACCTCGAAGGTGAAGACGCCCGCGGCCACACCCGGGTCGTCGGCCATGATCGCGGCGGTGTCGTCGACCGAGGCCGCGAACACCGCGATCCCGCAGATCTCGGAGCCGTCGGTGACCGGCAACACGATGGGCATGACGCCGTCGTCGCGCAGCCCGAAGTTGCGCCGCCCGTGCTCCCAGACGGTCCCCGGTGTCGTCTCGTCGCCGAACCGCGGCCCCTGCTTGAGGATGACGACGCTGTAGGGCTGGGTGGTGGCCAGCAGCCGGCCCATCTCGTCGTCGGTGAAGGTTTTCATGACCGCCCCCGCTTTCCCCGGATGATCGCCCGCAACCGCTCCAGCCGCCCGGCCATCTCCCGCTCACCGCCGCGGCCGGTCGGCCGGTAGTAGTCCACGTCCACCAACTCGTCCGGCGGATATTGCTGGGCCAGGACACCGTCGGGATCGTTGTGCGAATACCGATACCCCTGCGCGTGTCCCAGCGCCGCCGCGCCGGAATAGTGCCCGTCGCGCAGGTGGGGCGGCACCAGGCCCGCCTTGCCCGCCTTGATGTCGTCCATCGCCGCGGCGAGCGCGGTGGTCACGGAGTTCGACTTGGGCGCGGTGGCCAGGTGGATGGTGGCGTGGGCCAGCGTCAGCTGCGCCTCGGGCATGCCGATCAGCTGCACGGTCTGCGCGGCCGCCACCGCGATCTGCAGCGCGCTGGGGTCGGCCATGCCGATGTCCTCGCTGGCCAGGATCATCAGCCGCCGCGCGAGGAACCGCGGGTCCTCCCCCGCGACGAGCATGCGGGCCAGGTAGTGCAGCGCCGCGTCGACGTCCGAGCCCCGCACCGACTTGATGAAGGCGCTGATGACGTCGTAGTGCTGGTCGCCGTCCCGGTCGTAGCGCACCGCGGCCTTGTCCAGCGACTGCTCGATGGTCTCGACGCTCACCGACTCGGTGGCTTCGGCCGCGACCTCCAGCGCGGTCAGCGCCCGCCGGGCGTCGCCGGCGGCCAGCCGCACCAGCAGGTCGACGGCCTCGGGCGTCACCGCGACCCGGCCGTCCAGTCCGCGCGGATCGTCGATCGCCCGCTGCACCACCGCGCGGATGTCCTCGGCGCTGAGCGGGCGCAACTGCAGGATCAGCGAGCGGGACAGCAGCGGCGCCACCACCGAGAACGACGGGTTCTCCGTGGTCGCGGCCACCAGCAGCACCACCCGGTTCTCCACGGCGGACAGCAGGGCGTCCTGCTGGGTCTTGGAGAAGCGGTGCACCTCGTCGATGAACAGCACCGTCTGCTCGCCGCGCAACAACGCCTGCCGCGCCTGGTCGATGACGGCGCGCACGTCTTTGACCCCGGCCGACAGCGCCGACAGCGCCTCGAACCGGCGACCGGTCGCCTGGGAGATCAGCGCGGCCAGCGTCGTCTTGCCGCTGCCGGGCGGGCCGTAGAGGATGGCCGACGCCACGCCGGATCCCTCGACCAGGCGGCGCAGCGGCGACCCGGGCGCCAGCAGGTGCTCCTGGCCGACCACCTCGTCCAACGAGGCCGGCCGCATGCGCACGGCCAGCGGCGCACCGGCCGACACGCCCAGGCCGTGATCGCTCGTCGGAGCCGCGCCGGGCAGGTCAAAAAGACCGTCGGACACGGCATCAGGCATACCACGAAAACGAATCCGGGCGCCGCCCCGACATCTTTGCTAAGTTCCCGTGTGCGCGTGCCCACAGGTTGAGTCAACAGCTAGGACGGACATGAGCCAGCCTCCCGAATATCCAGGCACCCCGGCCGACCCGTACGGCAGCGAGCACAACCCTCCGGGCTATCCGCCCCCGCCCGGCTACGGCGCGCCTCCCCCGCAATCACCCGGCTACGGCGCACCTCCCCCGCAATCACCCGGCTACGGCGCACCACAGCCGCGGCTAACAGCGCCGTAACTTCTGGCGTGGCTTTGAGGTCAGACCTGCTGCGGCCCGGGCGGCGGGCCCGGCTGGTAGCCCGCTTGCGGCACGGGAACAACCTGGCCGCCGGTCAGCTTGCGGTAGGCGTAGGTCAGGATCAGCGCGTCGAGCGGCGCCGTCACCAGCAGGCCGACCCCGCACGCCAGCGCCCCGGCGAAGATCAGGGCCATCACCACCAGCCACACCAGCAGCGCGTTGGCGAAATTCGACCCCACCAGCGAGAAGCTGGAGGTGAAGCCCTTGATCGCCGACTCCGAACGATCGACGACGAACAGGATGGTGAACTGCACGAACAGGCTCAGCACCAGGCCCGGAACGAAGCACAACGAGTAGCCGATCGAGGTGAGGACACCGACGATCAGCGCGGCCAGGAATGCCATCCCCAGGTTGCGGGGCCTGAAGAACGACGCGATGGTCACCGGCCGCCCGTCGGCGATGTCCAGGCAGCCGGACAGGAAGCCGGCCTGGGCGAACGCGGTGACCAGGTAGGTCAGCAGGGTGCCGATGATGAAGACGACCAGGGCGGCGCCGGTGAGGTTGGTCGTGAAATAAAAGCCGTAGTCGTCACTGGTCGCCGTGTTCGGCGACATGTTCTGGCCCGCGATGTTCACCCCGGTGGCCACGCCGAACAACAGGCCGTACACCAGCGCCGGCACGATCAACACCAGCGCGTTCTTGGTGAACGTGTTCCAAGCCCAGCTGAAGGCGTCACCGACGCTGAAC
Source organism: Mycobacterium sp. E1715 (assembly GCF_001667625.1). NCBI lineage: Bacteria > Bacillati > Actinomycetota > Actinomycetes > Mycobacteriales > Mycobacteriaceae > Mycobacterium > Mycobacterium sp. E1715. Next base: position 121 of record NZ_LZJJ01000342.1, on the reverse strand, counting down.
CCCGGGGCGGCGGGTGCCCCATAGCCGGGCTGGGGGTAGCCGCCGTACCCCGGCGGGGGCGCGCCATAGCTGGGCGGCGGGCCGTAGCCGGGCGGCGGGGTGCCGTAGCCCGGCTACGGCC
>NZ_LZJJ01000341.1:0-1871 GCF_001667625.1 Mycobacterium sp. E1715 | reverse complement strand
CCGCATCGACCTTGGCGCGCAACACCGCGTCCACTCGCTCAGCGGTCAAGGATGTGACGACCGCGTCGTCGAGCACGCCCGCGGCATGGATCACCCCGCTCAGCGGATGCTCCGCCGGGATGTCGGCGAGCACCGAGGCCAACGCCGCCCGGTCGGCGGCATCGCACGCGACGGCGCGCACCCGGGCGCCGGCTTGCTCCAATTCGGCGATCAGCTCGGCTGCCCCGGGCGCGTCGGGACCGGTGCGGCTGAGCAACACCATGTTCCGCACACCGTGGTGCGCGACGAGGTGGCGGGCCAGCGTCGAACCCGCCATCCCGGTTCCACCGGTGATGAGCACCGTGCCGGTCGCCAGGGCACCCGGAAGGGTCATGACGACCTTGCCGATGTGGCGGGCCTGGCTCAGGTACCGCAACGCCGCGCGACCGCGCCGGATGTCGAAGGTGGTCACCGGCAACGGCCGTAGCACACCGGCTTCGAAGAGCCCGGCTAACTCGTTCATCCACTGGTGCATCCGGGGACGGCCGGGCTCGAAGAGGTCGAAGGCGCGGTAGCGCACGCCGGGGTATTGCTGGGCGATCACGCCGGGGTCGCGGATGTCGGTCTTGCCCATCTCCAAGAACACGCCGCCGGGAGCCACCAGGCGCAGGGAGGCGTCCACGAAGTCGCCCGCCAGCGAATCGAGCACCACATCCACCCCGCGACCGGCGGTCACGGCCCGGAACTTCTCCTCGAACTCCAGGCTGCGGGAATCCGAGATGTGGTCGTCGTCGAAGCCCATGGCCCGCAACGTGTCCCATTTACCGCGGCTGGCAGTCGCGAAGATCTCGAGACCCAGGTAGCGGCCGAGCTGGACCGCAGCCATGCCGACACCGCCGGCCGCCGCGTGCACCAGCACCCGCTGGCCCGGCTTGACGTCGGCCAGGTGCACGAAGGCCATGTAGGCGGTGGTGAAGACCGCCGAGATCGCGGCGGCCTCGGCGTAGGACCAGTCCGCCGGCATCGGCTGCAGCAGGCGGACATCGCCCGGGACCAGCGTGCCGCTACCGTCGGGGAAAAATCCGTAAACCGAGTCGCCGACGGCGAATTCGTTGACCCCGGGACCGACTTCGACGACCACGCCGGCGCCTTCACCACCGAGCAACGCGTCATGGGTGAACATGCCCAGAGTGATCATGATGTCGCGGAAGTTGGCCGCGATCGCGCGCAGCGCCACCCGCACCTGACCCGGCTCCAGCGGCGCGTCGGCGTTGGGAACCGGCTCCAGCCGCAGGTTTTCAAAGGTGCCGGCGGTGCCGATGCCCAGTCGCCAGGGACCGTCGCCCGGAGGCACCAAAAGGTCGTCGACCGCGCGGCTGGGCCGAACCCGCGCGGTGTAGACCTGGCCGTTGCGCAGCAAGACCTGGGGTTCGCCGGTCGCGAGCGCCGACGCGACCGCCCGATCATCGAGCGGCACATCGGAATCCACCAGGACGATGCGGCCGGGGTGCTCCGTCTGCGCCGAACGCACCAGCCCCCATACGGCCGCGCCGGGCAGGTCGCTGATGTCCTCGCCCGGCAGTCCGACCGCCCCCCGGGTGGCCACGATCAGCACGCCGGAGTCGCGCTCGGTCAGCCATGCCTGTGCGGCGGCCAGCGCCCGGTGGGTGCGCTCGTAGGTTGCGGTGACCGGATCTTGTTCACCGGCAAGGGATTCCAGAATCTCGTGCGGCGGCGCCTGGTCCGTGACGGCCGTTGCGGAGGCCGGCGACCAGGCAACGTCGAACAATCGCTCCGGGCCGGAGCTCGACACCGCCGCACGCAGCTGCCGCTCGCTCACCGGCCGGGCGACCATCGTCCCCACCGACAGCACCGGCAGGCCCAGCCCGTCG
>NZ_LZJJ01000340.1:0-5752 GCF_001667625.1 Mycobacterium sp. E1715 | reverse complement strand
GGGCGCTGGCCAAGGCGCTGGTGTTGCGGGCGCACGTCGACGAGGAGTCGGCGAGCGAAGTGCTCCAGGATCTGTACGCGGCCCACCCGGAAAACGAACAGATCGAACAGGCCCTGTTGGACACCAGCTTTGGGATCGCGACCACCACCGCGGCGCGGATCGAAGCGCGCACCGACCCCTGGGACCCGGACACCGAGCCCAGCGCGGAGGACTTCGTCGATCCCGCGGCCCACGAGCGCAAGGCCGTGTTGCTGCACGAGGCCGAAGTCCAGCTGGCCGAGTTCATCGGCCTCGACGAGGTCAAGAACCAGGTGTCGCGGCTGAAGAGCTCGGTCGCCATGGAGCTGGTGCGCAAGCAGCGCGGCCTCGCTGTCGCACAGCGCGCCCACCACCTCGTGTTCGCCGGGCCGCCCGGCACCGGTAAGACCACGATCGCCCGCGTGGTCGCCAAGATCTATTGCGGCCTCGGGCTTTTGAAGCGGGAAAACATCCGCGAGGTGCACCGCGCCGACCTGATCGGCCAGCACATCGGCGAGACCGAAGCCAAGACCAACGCGATCATCGACAGCGCACTCGATGGGGTGCTGTTCCTCGACGAGGCCTACGCCCTGGTGGCCACCGGCGCGAAGAACGACTTCGGGCTGGTCGCCATCGACACCCTGCTGGCACGGATGGAGAACGACCGCGACCGGCTGGTGGTGATCATCGCGGGATACCGGGCCGATCTGGACAAGTTCCTGGACACCAACGAGGGTCTGCGTTCCCGATTCACCCGCAACATCGACTTCCCTTCGTACGCACCGTCGGAACTCGTCGAGATCGCGAACAAGATGGCCGAGCAGCGCGACAGCGTCTTCGAACAGGCCGCGCTCGACCACATGGAGGCGTTGTTCACCAAGCTGGCCACCGAGTCGACGCCCGACGCCAACGGAATCTCGCGGCGCAACCTGGACATCGCCGGTAACGGTCGATTCGTCCGCAACATCGTCGAACGCTCCGAGGAGGAGCGCGAATTCCGGCTCGACCATTCGGAGCACGCGGGCACCGGGGAATTCAGTGACGAGGAGCTGATGACGATCACCGACCAAGACGTCGAGAACTCGGTGGAGCCGTTGTTGCGCGGACTCGGGCTGTCGGTGCCGGCATGACGAATCCCGAATCCGACGATCGGCGTTCGTTCGCGTCGCGCACGCCGGTCAACGACAATCCCGACAAGGTCGAGTATCGCCGCGGCTTCGTCACCCGGCACCAGGTCAGCGGCTGGCGGTTCGTGATGCGGCGCATCGCTTCCGGGATCGCCCTGCACGACACCAGGATGCTGGTCGACCCGCTGCGCACCCAGTTGCGCGCGGTGCTGATGGGCGTGGTCCTGCTCGCCACCGGCCTGGCGGGCTGCTTCGTGTTCTCGCTGATCCGTCCCAACGGGACGGTGGGCACCAACGCCGTGCTCGCCGACCGGTCGACGGCCGCCCTGTACGTGCGGGTGGGCGAACAGCTGCATCCGGTGCTCAATCTGACGTCGGCCCGGTTGATCGTCGGTAAGCCCGTCAACCCGACAACGGTGAAAAGCACCGAGCTGGACCGGTTTCCGCGCGGAAACCTGATCGGTATCCCGGGCGCACCGGAGCGCATGGTGCAAAACACCACGCGCGATGCCAACTGGACCGTGTGTGACGGCATCGGCGGGACGGCGCACGCCATCCACAGCACCGGCGTCACGGTGATCGCCGGACGCCCCGACAGCGGCGGTGCCCGCGCGGCGAAACTCGACGCCAAACAGGCCGTCCTGGTCGATAGCGGCAACAGTACCTGGCTCCTCTGGGACGGCAGGCGCAGCCAGCTCAACCTGGCCGATCACGCGGTCACCAACGCGCTTGGCTTGGGACTCAACAACACTGAGGTGCCCGCGCCGCGGCCCATTGCACTGGGATTGTTCAACGCCATCCCCGAAGCGCCGTCGCTGACGGCGCCCGCCATCCCGAACGCCGGCGCGCCGGCTGGCTTCAGCGTGCCTGCGCCGATCGGGGCAGTGGTGGTTTCCTATGCCCTGGAACAGAATTCGTCGGGTGCGCCGCGCTACTACGCGGTGTTGCCGGACGGCCTGCAGCCCATCTCCCCGGTGCTCGCGGCGATCTTGCGCAACACCAACTCCTATGGGCTGGACCAGCCGCCTCGGCTGGGCGCCGACGCGGTGGCGAAGCTGCCGGTGTCCCGGATGCTCGACACCGCGCGCTACCCCGACCAGCAGATCACCCTCGTCGACGCGGCCAAAGATCCCGTCACGTGCGCCTATTGGAGCAAGCCCGGCGGCGCCGCCACCAGCTCGCTGAGCCTGCTGGCCGGCTCGGCCCTGCCGATACCCGAATCGATCCGCACCGTCGACCTGGTCGGCGGCGCCTCCCCGGCCACCGCGACGCGCGTCGCCCTGGCGCCGGGCACCGGCTACTTCGCCCAGACCGTCACCGGCGGCGCCGGCGCGCCCGGCACCGGGTCGTTGTTCTGGGTGTCCGACACCGGAGTTCGCTACGGCATCGACAACGAGGCGGAGACCTCGGCCGCCGGGCGTGGCAAAACCGTTGAGGCCCTGGGCTTGAGCGAGCCCGCGGTGCCCGTACCCTGGTCGGTGCTCTCGCTGTTCGCGACCGGCCCGACGCTGTCGCGGGCGGACGCGCTGCTGGCACACGACGGACTGGCGCCCGACACCAAGCCCGGCCGCGTGGCATCAGCAGAGGGAGCGCCCCGATGAGCCGACTCATCTTCGAAGCCCGCCGCCGGCTGGCGCCGCCGGTCACCCGCAAGGGCACCATCAACATCGAGGCGCCGCCCGAGTTGCCACGGGTGATCCCGCCGTCGTTCCTGCGCCGCGCGATGCCGTACGTGCTGGTGATCCTGATCGTCGGTATGGTCGTCGCGCTGTTCGCCACCGGGATGCGGCTGATCTCGCCGCAGACGCTGTTCTTCCCGTTCGTGCTGCTGCTGGCGGCCACCGCGATGTATCGCGGCAACGACAACAAGACGCGCACCGAGGAGGTCGACGCCGAACGCGCCGACTACCTGCGCTACCTCTCGGTGGTCCGCGACAACATCCGCACCCAGGCCGCTCAGCAACGGGCGGCCGCCGAGTGGTCGCACCCCGACCCGGTGGCCCTGGCCGCCGTGCCGGGGTCGCGCAGGCAATGGGAGCGCGATCCGCATGACCCGGACTTCCTGGTCCTGCGCGCCGGCCGCCACCAGGTGCCCCTGAGCACCGCGCTGCGAGTGAACGACACCGCGGACGAGGTCGACCTGGAGCCCGTGTCGCACAGCGCATTACGCGGCCTGCTCGACACCCACCGCGTCGTGCGCGACGTGCCCACCGGGATCGACCTGACCAAGGTCTCGCGGATCACCGTGCTGGGTGAGCCCGATGAGGCGCGGGCGGCGATGCGCGCCTGGCTCGCCCAGGCCGTGACGTGGCACGACCCGACCGTGCTTGGGGTGGCCCTGGTCTCCCGCGACCTGGAGAGCCCAGACTGGTCCTGGCTGAAATGGCTTGCACACGTGGATGTTCCGGGTGAGTTCGACGGCGTGGGCCCGGCGCGCCTGCTGTCGACCAACCCCGACGAGCTGGTCCTGCTGCTGGGCCCCGCGTTCGTCGACCGGCCGGCGTTCACCGGCGAGCCCGCGGACGCGCTGCGGCACCTGCTGATCGTCATCGACGACCCCGACTTCGACCTGAGCACCTCGACGCTCGCGCTCGGCCGCGCGGGAGTCACCGTCGTGCACCGCTCCGCCACCCCGCCGCACCGCGAGCAGTATTCGGACCCGGAGAAGCCGATCCTGCGCGTCGCGAACGGCGCGATCGAGCGCTGGCAGACCGGCGGCTGGCAGCCCTACATCGACGACGCCGACCTGCTCGGCGCCGACGAGGCGGCCCACCTGGCTCGCCAGCTGTCGCGCTGGGACTCCAACCCGACCCACACCGGGCTGCGCTCGGCGGCCACGCGCGGCGCCACCTTCACCACCCTGCTGGGCATCGGCGACGCCTCGCGGCTGGACGTGCCCACGCTGTGGGCGCCGCGCCGCCGCGAGGACGAGTTGCGCGTGCCCATCGGCGTCACCGCGACCGGTGAACCGCTGTTCTTCGACCTGAAGGACGAAGCCGAGGGCGGCATGGGCCCGCACGGTCTGATGATCGGTATGACGGGATCGGGCAAGTCGCAGACGCTGATGTCGATCCTGTTGTCGCTGTTGACAACCCATTCGGCCGACCGTCTGATCGTGATCTACGCCGACTTCAAGGGTGAGGCCGGCGCGGACAGCTTCCGCCATTTCCCACAGGTGGTCGCGGTGATCTCCAACATGGCCGAGAAGAAGTCGCTGGCCGACCGGTTCGCCGACACGCTGCGCGGTGAGGTGGCCCGCCGCGAAACACTGCTGCGCGAGGCTGGCCGCCGCGTGCAGGGCAGCGCGTTCAACTCGGTGGTGGAGTACGAGGGCGCGATCGCGGCGGGGCACGACCTGCCGCCGATCCCGACGCTGTTCGTGGTCGCCGACGAGTTCACCCTGATGCTGGCCGATCACCCCGAATACGCGGAGTTGTTCGATTACGTTGCCCGCAAGGGCCGCTCGTTCCGCATCCACATCCTGTTCGCGTCGCAGACGCTGGACGTGGGCAAGATCAAGGACATCGACAAGAACACCTCGTACCGCATCGGCTTGAAGGTGGCCAGTCCCAGCGTTTCCCGCCAGATCATCGGCGTGGAGGACGCGTACCACATCGAATCGGGCAAGGAGCACAAGGGCGTGGGCTTCCTGGTGCCCGCCCCGGGCGCGACCCCGATCAAGTTCCGCAGCACCTACGTCGACGGCATCTACGACCCGCCGCAGAAGGCCAAGGCCCTTGTGGTGCAGTCCGTTCCGGAGCCCAAGCTTTTCACGGCCGGACGGGTGGAACCGGAGCAGGACATGGTGATCCCGGCCGCCGAGGACGAGGAATTCACCGGCCCGCCACGCAAGCTGATCGCCACGATCGGCGACCAGCTGGCGCGTTACGGTCCGCGAGCCCCGCAGCTGTGGCTGCCGCCGCTGGACGAGCCGATCCCGCTGACCGCGGTACTGGCCCGGGCCGGGGTGCCGCAGCGCCAGTGGCAGTGGCCGCTCGGCGAGATCGACAAACCCTTCGAGATGCGCCGGGACCCACTGGTGTTCGACGCGACCTCGGCGGCCGGCAACATGGTGATCCACGGCGGCCCCAAGTCCGGGAAATCGACCGCGCTGCAGACGTTCATCCTGTCGGCGGCCAGCCTGCACTCGCCGCGCGACGTCACCTTCTACTGCCTGGACTACGGCGGCGGGAAGCTGCGGGCGCTGGAAGACCTGGCGCATGTCGGCAGCGTCGCCTCGGCGCTGGAACCCGAACGCATCCGGCGCACCTTCGGGGAGCTCGAGCAGCTGCTGCTGTCTCGGCAGCGGCGCGAGATGTTCCGGGAAAGGCACGGCGCCGCGCCCGACGACGGTTACGGCGAGGTGTTCCTGGTCATCGACAACCTGTACGCGTTCGGCCGGGACAACACCGACCAGTTCAACACCCGTAATCCGTTGCTGGCCAAGGTGAGCGAACTGGTGAACGTAGGGCTCGCCTACGGCATCCACGTCGTCATCACCACCCCGAGCTGGCTCGAGGTGCCCCTGGCCATGCGCGACGGCCTCGGCCTGCGGCTCGAGCTCAAGCTGCACGACCCGCGGGACAGCAACGTGCGGCTCGTCGGCG
>NZ_LZJJ01000339.1:0-642 GCF_001667625.1 Mycobacterium sp. E1715 | reverse complement strand
CGCCATGAAAACGCCACCGAGGAGGACGGCGGCAAGCGCGAGCAACCACGAGCGCCGTCCCGTCACGGCCGCGGCCACGCCATCCCACACCACGATGTGAAGTCTTTCAGTGTGTTAAACATTAATCAACTGAAATTACGCACCGTTGCACATTGCCGGTACGCAACAAGGGGCACTATGGACATTATGGATGCGAGCGGGCGCGGCGTTGTCGCGCCGGGGTGCCTGCCGTGACGGCAGATCGGGCGCCGATGACCACCCGCAAGCGGCGGCACATCGACGTCTGCCTCGCGGAGCCGGTCAACTACGAGCACGTCACCACCGGGCTGGAGCGGTACCAGTTGCCGTACAACGCCCTGACCCAGACCAGCCTCGACGACATCGACCTGTCGACCGAATTCTTCGGCGCGGGCCTGCGCTTCCCGGTCCTGATCGGCGCGATGACCGGCGGTGCCGAGTTGTCGGGGACCATCAACAGGAATCTGGCCGCGGCCGCTCAGCAACTCGGCATCGGGATGATGCTCGGCTCCCAGCGGATCATGCTGGACAGCGCGCTGGGCGAAGGGGCCGCGGCCAGATTCCTGTTGATGGTCCCCGACAACTCGGCACCGCCGGTCATCGCGCCGATCAGGACCGGGAAGC
>NZ_LZJJ01000338.1:0-1178 GCF_001667625.1 Mycobacterium sp. E1715 | reverse complement strand
GCGCTGCTCAGCCTGATCCTGTTGACCATCGCGCTGGCCACCCCCACCCACGACATGCGTATCCCCCGCAACCGGGCTGTCGTCGTGCTGGTCATCGACATGTCGCAGTCGATGCGGGCGACCGACGTCCCGCCGAACCGGCTCAAGGCCGCCGAGGAGGCGGCCGGCCAGTTCGCCAGTCAGCTCACGCCGGGCATCAACCTGGGCCTGGTCGGCTTCGCCGGCACGCCATACCTGCTGGTGTCGCCCACCCCGCAGCACCAGGCGACGATCGACGCGCTCAAGAAGCTCGACTTCGCCGACAGCACGGCCACCGGCGAGGCCATCTTCACCGCCCTGCACGCGGTGAGCGCCCTGGCCATCACGGGTGGCGACACCCCGCCCCCGGCCCGCATCGTGCTGGAGTCCGACGGCGCGGAGAACGTGCCGCTGGACGCCAACGCCCCGCAGGGGGCGTTCACCGCCGCCCGGGCCGCCAAGGCCGCGGGCGTGCAGATCTCGACCATCTCCTTCGGGACGCCGTACGGCACCGTCGAGTACGAGGGCGCCACCATCCCGGTTCCCGTAGACGACCAGACGCTGCAGAAGATCTGCGAGATCACCGACGGCCAGGCGTTCCATGCCGACAGCCTGGAGTCGCTGAAGAACGTCTACTCGACCCTGCAGCGCCAGATCGGGTACGAGACCGTCAAGGGCGACGCCAGCCTCGCGTGGATGCTGCTGGGGGCGGTCGCGTTGGCCGGCGCGATCCTGGCCGGCCTGTTCCTGAACCGCCGGCTGCCGTCCTGACGATCAGACCGGCAGCCGCCGGTTGATCAGCAGCGCCAGCGCCGTCGCGATCAAGGCGGTGATCACGCCCAGGCGCAGCCACCCGGCGCTGCCCGGCCCGGCCACGGTGCGATAGCCGATGTCCTTCTCGATGGCGTTGTAGCTCTTGTTGAGCTCGGCGATGTTGCTGGCGGTGTAGGACTGCCCGCCGGACAGCTTGGCGATCGTCTTCATCTGGTCCGTCGAAACCGGGACGGCCACGCGCTGCCCGTCCATCTCGATCTCGCCGGTCTTGGTGCCGAACGAGATCGTCGAGATGGGCACCCCCTCGTCCCGGGCCAGCCGCGCCGCCGTGTAGACCCCGTCGTGCGGGTCGCTGGGATTGGACGGCTTGTTCTCCCCGCCGTCGG
>NZ_LZJJ01000337.1:0-8909 GCF_001667625.1 Mycobacterium sp. E1715 | reverse complement strand
TCGATCGACGCGGGGCGATCCTGGACCAGACGCTGGACGTCTGCCAGCGGTTGTGGCGGGAGAACGAGGTGAGCTACGAATCGGTCGATTTGAGTTTCGAGCGGATACACCAGATGCCCAAACCGGTTCAGCCAGGCGGGGTGCCGGTGTGGGTGAGCGGGACGGTGAACCGAGCGGTCGCTCGCCGGCTCGCTCGCTTCGGACAGGGCTGGATCCCGTGGGGCCCGGACGCGCGGGATGTCGCCGGCGGAATACGTCGAATGCGCGCCGCGGTCGAGCGCGCCGGGGGTGACCCGGACGGGTTCGGTGTTGCCGGGACGCTGCGCGTGCAGACGAGCCCCGATGGCGGGCTCGACCTCTCCGCGGTCGACGCGGGGGCGGCCTCGCTGTCGAACGCAGGCGTGACCGACCTGCGGATGACGCACTGGCCCTTGCCCGGTGCGAACCGGGACCGCGACATTCCGGCCCTTGTCCAAGCGGTCCGTGACGCTGTAGGCGGCTAGGGCGCGCGGATCGACTCGAGTTGCGCGGCGAGCAGCATCCGGTCGAAGTAGCACCGTTCCAAAACCAGATCGGGCCCGCGGAAGCCGAAGAGGTTGACGCTCAACATGTCGAGTGGCGTGCCGGGTGCGGTCGTCCGGGTCTCCACGACCAGATCATTGTCCCCGTGGTAGATCGCCTCCGCGGCATATCGCAGCATCGGGAGATCCGCCCACTGCTGCGACAGCATCGCGCGGACCGCCTGGTCACCGTCGAAAACGGTTCCGGTAGGGATGATCTCGTAGCGCGGATGGGTGAAGGTGGCCATCGCCGCCTCCAGGTCCCGCGCATTCTCGGCGGCGACGTGCCGCAGCACGAGCTCTTCGCGGAACCGTCGCAGCGCGGAGTCGGGGCTCACTTCGGTTCGAAGACAGCGAGGTTGCGGCCGTCCTCGAGCGGCACCCACGCCAGCCTGACGCGGTCACCGACCGCGGGAGGGGGACCGAACACGTTCGACATCATGCGGACCCCTTCGTCCAGATCGACGAGCACCACCGAGTACGGCACCTTGTCGGCGAGGGCGGGAAGCGCGGCGCGGTGGTGCACGCTGACCGCGTACACGACCCCGTCACCGCTCAACTTCTCCCACACCAGCGATGGCCCGCCGCAGTGCGGGCAGACGAACCGCGGGTACCAGACGAGCCGGGCGCACGATTGGCATCGTTGGACCGTCAGCTCGCGACGCCGGGTCGCGTCCCAGAAGGGCGCGGACACCGGGCTGGGCTGCGGGACCGGCAGCGTATCGGTCACAGCGTGGCCTCCGTTCCCAGAATCACCGTCGAGGTGGCCGAGAGCACCCCGCCGGTGCCATGTGCGACAGCCGTTTTCGCGTCCGGGACCTGGCGTTCGCCGCACTCACCGCGCAACTGCCGCGCGGCCTCGACGAGCAGGAAGGCCCCGAACGCCCCGGGGTGGGTGTACGCGAGGCCGCCGCCCGACGTCTGAGCGGGCAACGTGCCGCCGGGCCCCAACGCGCCGTCCGCGACAAACGGACCGCCCTCGCCCTTGCCGCAGAAGCCCAAGTCTTCGAGCGCCAGCAACACCGTGATCGTGAACGAGTCGTACAGCTCGACTACGTCGATGTCGGCCGCGCGAAGGCCCGCGGCGCGGAAGGCGGCCGGCCCGGACAGCGCCCCCGGGGTGACGGTCAGGTCGGGCATCTGGGAGATCATGGCGTGCGAGGCCGCCGTCGCCGCCCCGAGGACGAATGCGGGCGGCTTGGCCAGGTCTCGCGCGCGCTCGGCGCTGGTGACCACCACCGCGGCGGCACCGTCGGTGACCAGGCAGCACTCCAGCTTGTGCAGCGGCTCGGCGAGGAAGCCCGAGTCCAGGACGTCCTGCACGCTGATCGCCTCGCGCAGGTGAGCTCGCTCGTTCAGCGCGGCCCAGCGCCTCGTGTCGACCGCGATCTGGGCCAGCTGTTCGGGCGTCGTCCCGTACACGGCCATGTGCCGGTTGGCCGCCAGGGCGTAGGCGCTGATCGGGAGCATCACCCCGAACGGTGTCTCCCATTCCAGCCGCTCGGGGGTGGCGAAAACTCCGAGACCCTTTTCGCCACGCTTGCGCGCGGCGCGCGGCGTCGACGCGTAGACGATCACCACCGTCTCCGCCTCGCCGGCCGCGATCGCCGCGGCGGCGTGCTCGACATACAACCCGTAGCTGGCGCCGCCGGTCTGCGTCGCGTCGGTGAAGCGTGGCGCTATCCCCAGGTACTCGGCCAGCTCCACCGAGTGCATGAGCGTTCCGCCGGTGCAGGTGCACAGCCCGTCGACGTCGCGCAGCGACAGGCCCGCGTCGGCCAGGGCGGCGGTGATCACGCGCGCCTCGAGCTCGCGCAGTGGAACATCGATCACCCCGCTCGCCGAAACCTCGTCTGCCACACCGGCAATGGCGGCCACACCACGTGTCGTCAACTTGCTGTCCCTTCGAAGAGTTCGCGCAGCGCGGGTTGGCTGACCTTGAGCGACGGCGTGCGGGGCAACTCCTCGACGATGATCAGGCGGGCCGGGACGTAGTAACGGCTCAATCGTTCACGCGCGTAGGCGAGCAGCTCGTCGGGCGTGGCGCGGGCGCCGTCGGTCAACTCGACCGCCGCGACCGGCACCTGGCCGAGCCGTTCATCGTGCAGGCCGGTGACCCCCGCGTCGCGGACAGCCGGATGATCACGGAGCACGCCGACGATCTCGCCCGGATTGACCTTGAACCCGCCGCGAATGATGACGTCGTCGGTGCGCCCGTCGATGAACACAAAGCCGTCGGCGTCGACCCGGCCGAGGTCGGTGGTGCGCACCCAGTCCCCGCCTTCGGTGCGGACCTCGATGCGGCCCTGCTCGCCGGGCGGCATCTCGATGTCATCCTCGACGGACGTGACGCGGATCTCCCGACCACGCTGGGGGCGCCCGACACTTCCCCGTTTGGCGGTCGCCCACTGCCGGTGCAAGGCCAGGTTCCAGCCGGCCACGCCGCCGGCGAATTCCGTTGCCCCGTAGGACGGCAGCACCGCGACGCCGTAGCGACATTCAAACCTGGTCTGCACGTCGACCGGCAAATGTGCGGTGCCGGAGGTCACCACCTCGACGCTTGAGAAGGCCTCCGGATCCACGCCCGCGTCGAGCACCATCACCATCGCCGACGGCACCAGGCTGACAGCCTTCGGTCGGTGCCGCAGTAGCAGATCCACAAATTCGGGAACGCGGAATCGCTCCAGGAGCGCGATCTTTCTTCCTTCGCAGATGTTGAGCAGAGTGCGGAACAGCCCGGACATATGCACCAGCGGCGAGGATACGATCGCGACGCCCGAACGCAGTCTCGGTTCTGAGTCGTGCCCGGCGCCAACACTGTAATGCGCGCTCGCCGCCGCGACGGTGTGCTCAAAGGAGCTGTAAGACAGCGGTATTCGCTTGGGCGGACCGGTCGTGCCGCTCGTCAGCATCTCGACTGCCACGCCGTCACCGGGCGGGCGGAACGGGCCCGGTCCGGACTGTTCCAGCCCCTCGACAACGGTCGCGCCGGCGGGGTCACTCGATACGCGAACACCCAGCGCCCCGGCGGCGGCGTCGACCACTCCTGTGCGCTCCCAGTCGATCGGTAAGGCCACCACCGCAGGCAACCGCAGCTCGCGGATGTCCGCGCAGAGCCCGGCGTCACCCTGGGACGGGTTGATCGTGACCACGCAGCCGCCGGTCAGCAGCACCCCGAGCACGGCGCCGACCATCGCGGGGTGATTGCGCAGCACCAGCCCCACGGGGGAGCCCTCACCCAACCCTGCAGCCCGCAGACAACTTTGGAGGCCCGCGGCGGTGTCCGACAATCCCTGCCAATCCACCCACCGGCCCTCATGCTCGATCGCGGGCGCCCGCGGGTCGATCGCGAGCACCGCGCGGATGCGGTCGGCGAGTTGCTGGTTCAAGCCGCGGCTGCCGCGAGCTCGGTCGCCGCGGGGATCACCTCTTGGGCGAACAACTTCATCGACTCGTACACCTTCGTGCGGTCCATGGCGCCGCCGCGCGACATGCGCAAAATGATGTTGCGCCAGCCCATGTCGATGACGGTACGCATCTTATCGACGATGCGGTCGGGGTCGCCCATCAGCGTCAGGTGCGAGTTCAACACCTGCTCGTAGCTCTGCTTGTCGTGTTTCTCGAACCAGTCCGAATACGCCTTGTAGTCGGCCGGTATTTCGCCGCCGCGCTCGAACGGGCTCGAATACTTCCGATGGGTCTGGATGGAGAGCTCGACGCTCTCGCGCGGGTAGCTGCGGGCGAACGCATCGTCGGCGTGACAGAAGGCGTTGAGCAGCGCCCACACGTTGCCGGTTGCGGCGTCAAGTCCCTTCTGGGACTGCACCTTCAGGTAGATGTCCAGCGCGCCCTGCAGATCCGGGTCCACCTGGTAGGGGTTTCCGATGATCGCCCCGAAACCCTTCTCGGCTAGCCACTCGAAGCTCGACGGCGTCTTCATCACCGTGCCCCAAACGGGGATCGGCTGCTGCACCGGCCGCGGGTAGATCGTGACGTCCTCGATTTGGAAGTACTTGCCGTGGAAGCTGACGTTCTCTTCGGTCAACAGGCGGCTGACGATTTCCACGCACTCCTGATATCGGCCCGTGGCCTCGTCCATCGAGATACCGAAGCCCTTGAACTCATGCGCCTGGTAGCCGCGCCCGAAGCCGGCGTCGAAGCGCCCGCCGGACAGGACGTCGACCAAGGCGATCCGTTCGGCCAGCTGAATGGGCTCGTGGAAGGGCGCCACCATGCACGCGGTGCCGATGCGGATGCGTTCGGTCTGCGCGGCGATGGCCGTCGCCACCTGTGGCAGGTCCGGGAGCATGCCGTAGGGGGAGAAGTGGTGTTCGGCCAGCCAGATCTCGTCGTAACCGAGTTCTTCCGCCCAGCGCGCTTCCTCCAACACGTTGGCCAGCACCTCGCGTTCGCTGAGGTGGTTGGGTTTGTCGCCGAGGATGAACACGCCGAACCTCATGTCGGTCCCTCCCGCTTTCCGCATCGGGTAAAAGTAGTTGCACTGACTGCCACAATAATGCACGATTGAACACATATCGTCAATCCGTCTAGTGGGAGGTGCCGTGGCTCTGCTCGACTCTGCGGTCGGAACCGCTTTGCCGCCGAACACCTTCCGCTGGAGCGAGACCGACGTGATCCTCTACGCGTTGGGGGTGGGCGCCCGCCCGCCGTCCGAGCTGAGACTGCTCAACGAGGCCTGCGGCCCGGATGTCCTGCCGACGTTCGCCCTGGTGGCCAACTGGTGGGCCGTCAAGGACCTGCGCGGTGTGCTTGACCTGGGTACGTATCCGATCGTTCACTCTGCGCAGTCGCTGGAACTGCATCGGCCGATCGGTGCCACCGGGGAAATGTCGGTGCAAGCCGAGGTGTCGGCCGTATGGGACAAGGGCAAACACGCCGCGGTGGAATTGACCAGCCGCGGTGCCGACCCGGACGGGACCGTGTTCGTCGCCAAATCCCAGACCATGGTCCTCGGTGCGGGGGGATTCGGTGGCGACCGTGGGCCCGCTGCCGAACCGGACCCCGACGGGCCACCGGACGCTGTGTTCGACGACGTCGTCCGGCCCGAGCAGGCCGCCCTCTACCGGCTCTCGGGCGACCGCAACCAGCTGCACATCGACCCCGAGGCGGCCCGCAAGTACGGCTTCGACGACGTCTTCCTGCATGGCCTGTGCACGCTGGGATTCGCCGCCCGAGCGGTGATCGACCGGATCGCCGACGGTAACCCGCGGTCGCTGACATCCTTAAGCTGCCGATTCTCAAAGCAGGTGAAGCTCGACGCCCCGCTGCGGACGGAAATCTGGCGAACCGAAGATTCGGTGCGTTTCCGGACCCTGCAGGGTGACGCCGTCGCCCTGAGCTCCGGAACCGCCACGCTGGCAGGGGTATGAGCATGGACCAACGACGGGCCCGCGGGTTGCGCAACCGACAGGCACTCATCCACGCGGCGATCGAGCTGTTCGACACCCAGGGCTACGAGGGAACCACCGTCGACCAGATTTCGGCGGCGGCCGGAGTCGCGCCGCGCACGTTCTTCCATCACTTCGCCACGAAGGAAGACATCCTGTTCGACGGCTACGCTGAGCGGCTGCAGGAGGCGATCCGGCGTTTTCGTGCCGCGCGCTCCGACTCACTGTGGGACGCACTCGCCGAGACGTCGGTGGCGGTGGCGCAGGCGATCGTCGATCAGCCTGACATCTTTTTGGTGCGCGCGCGGATGTACCACGGCTTGCCGGCCTTGCGCGCGACGATGCTCCGGATCAACGAGGACTGGATCGACCAACTCACCACGGAGGTGGCGCGATGGCTGGGCAGCGAAACTCAGCCGGACTTGCGACCGCGCCTGGCCGCCACGCTGATCAACGCCGCCAACCGCGCCGCCATCGATTCGTGGGTCGCCGGCGGTGGCAGGGGTGACTTGTCGCAACTGATGGCCGAATCAGTGGAGTTGGTGCGCCCCTCGATCGTCGCGATCGAACGCACCGGCAAGGCCCCCGGGACCAGACGGGCGGGTGGGCAGCGTGTCGGGTGACTTCCACCCCCTCGCCGTCGTCACCGGAGGGGCCCGAGGCATCGGAGAATCGATTGTGGCCGCGCTGATTCGCAGCGGGCATCGGGTGGCCGCGATCGACGTGAACGCGAAAGCCATTGCCCGTGCCCAGGATTCGGATGATGCGAGATCCGGGTTGCTCGTCCCGATGAACGTATCGATCACCGACCGAGACGCGGTCGAGACCGCGCTGAGCGCATTGGCCGACCGGCACGGGCCCGTTCGAGCATTGGTCAACAACGCGGGCATGACGCTGCCCGGCACGTTCCTCGAGCAGACCGACGAGGACTGGGACAGCATCGTAGCCGTCAATCTCAAGGGCACCTTCGTGATGGCGCAGGTCGCCGCCCGGCAGATGGTCGCCAACGGCGGCGGGGCCATCGTGAACGTCAGCTCGGTGTCGGCACACGGCGTGCGCACCGGGCCGCCGGCCTATGCGGCAGCCAAGGCCGGTGTCGAAGGGCTGAGCCGGTTGATGGCCGTTCAGCTCGGTCTGCACGCCATCCGGGTCAACACCGTCGTGGTCGGCACCACCGCGACCCCGTGGTTGTTGTCGCGCAAGACCGAGGACGAGCTGGCGCAGATGCGCCGCACCACTTTGACCGGCGACATCGGTGAGCCGGACGACGTGGCGGGCGTGGTGGCATTTCTCTGTTCACCCGCGGCCAAACACGTCACCGGCCAGCTGATTTCGGTTTCGGGTGGGCAGTGGATGCCATGACGACGACTCGGAACGACAAGACAGATGTTGATGTAGTGTTTAGTGCTACGAATCGATGCCAGGGGATGTCGTGGAACTGAAGAGAATCCTGTTCGACGTCAGCGAGCAGATCGCCACCATCACGATCAACCGACCGGAGCGGCTCAACGCCACCGACGACCTGACCCGCACCGAACTCGGCATCGCGTGGGCACGGGTGCGGGAGGACCCGAACATCCGGGTCGCCATCATCACCGGAGCCGGCGACCGGGCGTTCTCCGCGGGCCAGGACATCCGGGCAACGGCCGAGGGTGGCATCCGCAACAAGGTTCCCGGCTCGCGGCTGCACCACAACGTGTGGAAGCCGGTAATCTGCGCCCTCAACGGAATGGTCGTCGGCGGCGGCCTGCATCAGGTCGCCGATGCCGACCTCATCATCGCGGCCGAGCACGCCGAGCTGATCGACACGCATCTGGCCGTGGGCAACGTGTTCGCGCTCGAGCCCGCCGTGCTGCTGCGCAGAATGCCGCTGTCGATGGTGATGCAGCTCGGGCTGATGACCAAACAGGGCCGGATCAGCGCGCAGCGGGGCTACGAGATCGGCCTGATCAACGAGGTCGTGCCCGCGGACCGGCTGCAACGGCGTGCGCGCGAAATCGCCCTGGACATCGCGAAACTCTCACCTGCGACGGTCCAGGCGTCGATCAAGGCGATGTGGAGCAGTCTCGATGTCGGGTTACGCGCGGCCAACGACGTCGCGTATCGCTATGTGCTGCAACACCAGCTGACCCACCCCGACTACCGGGAAGGGATGCTCGCGTTCGCGGAAAAGCGGGAACCGCGGTGGGTAGTGGAATGACGCGCGATGAGTGAGGCGGCACGGACTTTCGCCTACGAACCGATGCCGTACGCAGCGGTCGTCCCGGCGATGCTGGTCGACCTGGTAGCCGCTTACGGAGACAACGACTTCGTCATTTCCACGGCGGGCGGGGGGACGATCGAGCGAATCACTTATGCGCAGGCCGCTGCTCGGTCCGACGAGATGGCGCGGCGGTTGCTCGCGGCGGGCGTCACCAAGGGCGTTCGGGTCGGAATCCTGGCGCCGAACGGACCCGATTTTGCGGTCGCCTTCCTGGCTGCCACCCGGATCGGCGCCGTGGCGGTGCCGATCAACACCTTCTTTCAGCCGCCGGAGTTGAGCTGGCTGCTGCGCGACGCCGACATCCACACCCTGCTGTCGGTCGACTCGCTGCTCGGCAAGGACATGCTCGCTCGTGTCGGAAGTGCTGCGGGCGAGTTACCGCCCCCGGGCGCGCCGCTCGGCCTCGAACGGCTGCCCCAGTTGCGCAACATCTTTGGGCTTGGCGACAGCGAGCGGACCTGGCCCAGTGCATGGCCGGAGCCGGCGCCCGAAACGTTTCTGCGTGCGTGCGAATCGACGGTCCGCCCGTCCGACGACCTGGTCGTCATCTACACATCGGGAAGCACCTCGGACCCCAAAGGCATCATCCACACGCACGGCACCGTGATTACGCACTCCCGCTTCGTCGCCACCCAGCACGAGTGGAAGCCCGACGACCGGGTCTACATCCCGATGGTG
>NZ_LZJJ01000336.1:0-2120 GCF_001667625.1 Mycobacterium sp. E1715 | reverse complement strand
GCGCTGGCCGGCGCGCCCGCCAGCGCGCGCGCCGCCCCCTCCCGCACCTGCCACGCCGGGGCCCGCAACGCCGCTTTCACGGCGGCGAGATCCGCTGGGCGGCAACCAAGCTCACCGAGCGCGGCCAGCGCGGCCGCGCGCACCAACGGGTCCGGGTCCGTGCTCAGCGCGCTGACCGCCTCGCCGCCGCCGGGCAGCGTGGCCAGCCCGGCGGCCGCGACGATCCGCACCTCGCGGCTCTCGTCACCGGTGGCGGCGACCACCCCGGCCACGTCGTCGACGGACACCAGCGCCCGCACGGCCTCGATGCGCACCCGGTGGTCGGGATCGGTGAGCGCGCGGCGGTAGTCCTCGGGGTCGCCGACCCGGCGCGCGGCCAGCACGTAGAGCGAGGCCGCCCGCACCACCACGTCGCCCGAGCTGAGCCGCGGCTGGACGGCGTCGGGCTCGGGTAGCACCTCGACGAGCTCGCGGATCCCCTCGGCGCCGGTGCGGCGCACGGCGGCGTCGGCGTCGTCCAGCGCGGCGACCAACGCGGGCGCATAGCCCTCGGGGATGTGTTCGGTGAGGGTGGCCACCGCCGTCCGGCGCACGCCGGGGTCGGGGTCGCTCAGGTACGGCCGCAGCCCGGCGATCGTCGGCTCCTCGAGGGCCAGGACTTCGGCGATGCGCGGCGAGGGCGGCTCGAATGACGTTGCGGCCGAAGCGATCCGGGACGCAGTGGTGGCCGGGGCCTGGCCGCCGACGAGCGGCGGCTCCTCGACCGCCCGCACGGTCTGGTCTGCGGGCGGCAGGCCGTCCAGTTCCGGCACCGGCACGAAGTACGGGGCGACCGGCCGCTTCAGGAACACCATCTCGCCGTCGGCGCCCTTGCGCAGGTTGAGGTGGTAGCCCCACTCGCTGTCGTCGCGGCCGGGCAGGTCGGCGCGGTCGTGGTAGAGGCCCCAGCGCGATTCGGTGCGGGTGAGCGACGATCGGGCGGCCATCTCGGCGCAGTCCCGGATGAACGACACCTCGACGGCTCGCATCAGCTCGTGCGGATTGCGAGCCCCCATCTCGGCGATCTCGGCCCGCATGCGGTCGAAGGTGCGCACGGCGATCGACAGCTTGGCCGCCGTCTTGGGCGGTGCCACGTAGTCGTTGACGAACCGGCGCAACTTGTATTCGACCTGCGGCTGCGGCGGGCCGTCCGGATGCCGCAGCGGGCGGTAGATCAGCTCGTGCGCGTCGCGCAGTTGCTCGCCCGGAAGCTCCTGCGGCGCAGTGCTTTCCGCGCAGGCCGCGGCCGCGTCGGTGCCGGCGAGATCGCCGAAGACGAACGCCCCGATCATGTAGTTGTGCGGGACGCAGGCCAGGTCGCCGGCGGCGTACAGCCCGGGCACCGTGGTGCGGGCGTGTTCGTCGACCCAGACCCCGGAAGCCGAATGCCCACTGCACAAACCGATTTCGGAGATGTGCATCTCGATGTCGTGGGTGCGGTAGTCGTGGCCGCGGTTGGCGTGGAAGGTGCCCCGCGTCGGCCGTTCGGTGGTGTGCAGGATGTTCTCCAGCGCGGTCAGCGTCTCGTCGGGCAGGTGGGAGACCTTGAGGTAGATGGGCCCGCGGGCGGAATCGATCTCGCTCTTCACCTCCGACATCATCTGACCCGACCAGTAGTCGGAGTCCACGAACCGCTCACCGTGTGCGTTGACCTGGTAGCCGCCGAACGGGTTCGCGACGTACGCACAGGCCGGCCCGTTGTAATCCTTGATCAACGGGTTGACTTGGAAACACTCGATTCCCGACAGCTCCGCACCCGCGTGGAAGGCCATCGCGTACCCGTCGCCGGCATTCGTCGGGTTCTCGTACGTGCCGTACAGATAGCCCGACGCGGGCAGCCCCAGCCGCCCGCACGCTCCGGTGGCCAGGATCACCGCCTTCGCCCCGACCGCGACGAATTCACCGGTGCGGGTGTGCAGCGCCGCCGCGCCGACGGCGCGGCCATCGGACGTCAGCACCCGCACCGGCATCAGCCGGTTCTCGATGCGGATCTTCTCGCGCATCGACCGTTGCCGCAGCACCCGGTACAGCGCCTTCTTGACGTCCTTGCCCTCCGGCATGGGCAGCACGTAGGAGCCGGA
>NZ_LZJJ01000335.1:0-8352 GCF_001667625.1 Mycobacterium sp. E1715 | reverse complement strand
AGGTTTCCGGCCAAGGCGAGGGGCGGCCCGGTCTAGTGTGAGTCCCACGGGGGCTGGTACGGGAAGGTGAGTATGTCGGAACGCGGTCCAAAACGTGTGGTGGTCTGGGGCACCGGCTTCGTCGGCAAGATGGTGATCGCCGAGATCGTCAAGCATCCGCTGTTCGAGTTGGTGGGTGTCGGCGTCAGCAATCCCGACAAGGTCGGCCGCGACGTCGGCGACATCTGCGGGCTGCCCGAGCCGGTGGGCATCAAGGCCACCGACGACGTCGACGCCCTGATCGCCCTGCAGCCCGACGCGCTGGTGCACTACGGCCCGACGGCGATGCACGCCAAGGACAACATCGCGCTGATCACCCGCTTCCTGCGGGCCGGCATCGACGTGTGCTCGACCGCGATGACCCCCTGGGTGTGGCCGACGATGCACCTCAACCCGCCGCAGTGGATCGCGCCCATCACCGAAGCCTGCGAGCTGGGGGAGTCGTCCTGCTTCACCACCGGCATCGACCCCGGGTTCGCCAACGACCTGTTCCCCATGACGCTGATGGGCCTGTGCTCGGAGGTGCGGCGGGTGCGTGCCTCCGAGCTGCTCGACTACACCAACTACGAGGGTGACTACGAGGTCGAGATGGGCATCGGCCGCGAACCCGAATACAGCCCGATGCTCGAAGACTCCAACATGCTGATCTTCGCGTGGGGAGCCACGGTCCCGATGATCGCCCACGCCGCGGGCATCATGCTCGACGAGATCACCACCACCTGGGACAAGTGGGTGACGCCCACCGAGCGGCACACCGTCAAGGGCGTCATCAAGGCCGGGCACGTCGCCGCCGTCCGGTTCACCATTAACGGAATCTACAAGGGCGACACCAGGATTCAGCTTGAGCACGTCAACCGCATCGGCCTGGATGCCGCCCCGGACTGGCCATCCGGCCACGACAACGACGTCTACCGGGTGGACATCGAGGGCACGCCCAGCATCTTCCAGGAGACCGCGTTCCGGTTCACCGACGGCTCGGGCCGCGACGCGGCCACGGCCGGGTGCCTGGCGACCGGGATGCGCGCCCTCAACGCCGTGCCGGCCGTCAACGACCTGCGGCCGGGCTGGGTCACGCCGCTGGACCTCCCGCTGATCGCGGGAACCGGCAACATTCGCTGACGCGCCGCACAGCTGGCACCTAGGTTGCGCTGAGACGCGGTACAGGTTTCCGCGGCACAATAACGGCGAGCCGGTTTGCGAGTCGCTGAGGTTTGGGGTTGGGATACATGGCCGATGGAGCTGAGACCGCGCTGGGACTGTCGATCGGGGCCACCAACCTGGCGGCCGTCGCCCCCGGCCAGGCCATCGCCCGCAAGCCCGTCCTGACGCTGTACCCCGAGCGCGCCCCCGAGGTCGGCATCCCCGCCGAGAACCCGCGGCTCAACCAGCCCGGCCTGGTGCTGACCGGGTTCGTCAACCGGGTCTCCGACCCCCGCGGCATCGTGGCGCCCGACGGCTCGGTGCACCGCGGCGAGCAACTGATCGCCGACGCCATGCGCGCGCTCGCCTACGCCGTCACCGGCGGGCGGCCCCTGCCCGAGAGCGTCGCCGTGACCTACCCCGCCCACTGGCCGTCCGCGGCGGTGGACGCGGTGGGCACGGCGCTGAGCTCGGTGGCCGAATGGTCCAACCGGGCCCGGCCCCTGCTGCTGATTCCCGACGCCGCCGCCACGCTCGTCGCCGCGCGCAACAACGCCGGCATCCCGGGCCGCGGCACGGTGGCGGTGTGCGACTTCGGCGGCACCGGCACCAGCGTCACCTTCCTGCGCGCCGACGGCGACTACCAGGCGCTGGCCCCGACCCTGCGGCTGCACGACTTCTCCGGCGACCTGATCGACCAGGCGCTGCTGAGCGCCGTCGTCGCCAACATGCCGAGCACCGCGTCCTTCGACCCGGCCGGCACCGTGGCGATCGGCTCGCTGAGCCGGCTGCGGACCGCGTGCCGAAACGCCAAGGAAGAGCTGTCGTTCAACACGGTCACCACGGTGGCCGACGGGCTGACCGGCGAAATCCGGGTCACCCGCGAGGAGCTCGACGACGCGATCCGCACCCCGCTGGACAGGTTCGTGGCCGTGTTGGAAAACGCGTTGGCGCGCAACGGGATTCAAGATCTGGTCGCGGTGGCATCCGCCGGCGGCGGGGCGCACATCCCGTCGATCACCACCACGCTGTCGCAGTACTTCCGTGTCCCGGTCATCACCACGGCGCGCCCGGAGCTGACGGCCGCGACCGGGGCCGCGCTGCGGGCGGCGCACGGGCCCGGGGAGGCGTTCGCGGCGGCGGCGACCGGGGCCGCGCCCGCCGCACCCGTCACGGCGACGGCGCAGGCGGCTCCAGTGGGGTCGGAGAGGCCGACGGGGGCCGCGCCCGCCATTGACATCGACGAGCCGCGCGAGCGGCCGATCGCCAAGCGCAAGAACCGCCTGTTTCGGCTGCCGGTGCTGGCCGCGATCGTCGGCGGGGCGGCCGCGGTTGCGCTCGTGGGGACCGCGGTCACGATCGGCCTGACCTCCTCGAACGACTCGGCGAACACGCCGGCTCCGGGCGTGACCAGCAGTCGGGCGCCCGCCCCGCCGCCCAATACCGCGACGGCGCAGCCGCCGCCCCCGACGCAAGAGGCTCCGCCGCCGTCGAGCACGGACACCAACCCGCCGGCCAACACCGAGACGCCGTCCAGCAGCGTCCCGTCAGCCAAACCGCAGCAGGCGCCCCCACTCGCGGCCGCGCCCGCCCGTCCGGTGGCCCCGCGGATCCCCGAGGTGCCGCCCATCCCGCCGGTGCCGGGTCTCAACGAACCCATCCCGGGGCTGGACCGCGTCAATCAGATCGTGCAGGGGATCGCGGGCGACTTGGGCATCAGCGGCATCCCTCAATTCGGCCCGTAGCGCGGAACGGGCCGACGGGTCAACCCTTTTCGCCCTTGTTCTCGGCGGCCGCGGCCTCTTTGAGCTTCTCGTTGAGCTCCTTGTCTTTCTCGATCTGTTCCTTCAACGCCTGCTCGTCGCGCTCGTCGTCGGAATTTTCGGCCTTCGAGTCGGTACCCTCGGGAACCTCGTGCTTGGGATTGCCGTCCTCGTCCAGCCAGTCGTTGACGGCGGTGCCGGATACGCTCCCGCCGGTGCCGGGGAGCACGATGGTCGGCTTCTCCTTATAGGCCTCCATCATCTCGGCGGCCTTCGCTTTATCGTCCTCGTCAGGCTCGGGCTTTTCCGTCAGCTTCTGATCGGTGTCCTCGTCAGCCGACTTGAGATCGGCGTCCTGGTCAGCCGACTTGTCGTCCTGCACGCTCATGCAATAACCCCCTCGCAATCGCAGGTCGCGATTGTCGGGGGTTACCCGTTGCCGGGATGTGTCGAAACTCTCACGCACCGGATCGTTCGCGTTTGACCAGCTCGACCAAGGCCAGGGGGATTCGCATCGGCTCGGGTGCGCTTGCCAGCCGAACCGCGACCGCGCGCTCGAGCTGATCGACGAACTCGCGGGCCCGGGCGTCGTCGACCCCGCCGTCCAGCCCGCGCACCAGGGCGGGAAACAGCGCCGCGCGGGCGAAGGCAGCCCACTGCGCGCCGAAGGCCTCGGCGTCGCGGTCGGCTTGAAAGCGGGCCCAGAATCGGTCCTCGGCGTTGAACATCTCCAGCTGGTCGATCGTCAGGCCCTCGAAGCGCCCACTGGGCGCGAACGGGGCGCGGAAGTCCTTCTCGCCGCGGGCGAAGGTGGGAATGGTCATCCGCCGCGCCTCGTCCTCGCGCACCAGGCCGTCGCGCACGCGCTCCCGCAGCCCCTCGAGCATCGCGTCGATCAGCGTCGGGAACCCCGTCGTGCCGTCTTCGTCGAGCGCGATCGTCATCACCACCAGCCGCCCCTCGGGGGCCAGCTCGCGGCCCCGGAACGCGACGAAGTTGTGCCAGTCCAGCGCCGCGCGCTCGGCGTACGCCGCGCGCGCCGCGGCGTCGCTGCTGTAGGCGACGTGCACGTGATCGTGCACCTCCCCGGGCATCGCGCTCAGCCA
This sequence comes from Mycobacterium sp. E1715, assembly GCF_001667625.1. Classification (NCBI taxonomy): domain Bacteria; kingdom Bacillati; phylum Actinomycetota; class Actinomycetes; order Mycobacteriales; family Mycobacteriaceae; genus Mycobacterium; species Mycobacterium sp. E1715. Next base: position 4,304 of record NZ_LZJJ01000335.1, on the reverse strand, counting down.
CTGCGTCGCCCACGACGACCAGCCGAGGTTGACCGTCTTGGACGGCACGATCTGGTCGTAGAAAGAACGGCCGATCGACGACGCGAACGTCGCGTTGTCGAGCTGCAGGTAGCTCTCCGGGTCGTCTTCCAGGGTGTGGAAGAGCGCCGAGAAGTCGTTGTCCGGTATGTCGGTGTGCGCCACCAGGATTGCGTGGTCGTGACGGGTACGGCGGCGCAGCACCGCGATGGCGGCCGCGAGGGGCTTCAGCGAATTGTGGCCGTTGGCGGCGCCGTAGTCGGCGATGACGATGGGCTGCGGCGGCTTGGGCAGCGCCACCTGCTCGGCGGCGCGCTCGAACATCGCGATGGCCGGCGCCAGCCCGGCGGCCTGCAGCCGCGACGACTGGGTGTAAACGGGCTCGGGCCGAACCACAATGCTCGATTCGGGCATCCTTGGCTCAGGCCGCATGTCCCAACGATAGTCGTCAGTCCGGCTTCGGGTAGCTGACGCCGGTGAGCCGCTCGGAAAGCTCCCAAAGTCGTTGGCAGTCAGCCTCGTTGCGGGCCGGCGCCGGGACCTTGGCCGGCCGGACGCCGCCGCCGGCCAGCTCCTGTAACCCGCGGGGCCCGTAGAACGCGCCGCCCTCGGCGTGCGGGGCGGCCGCCGCGTAGAGCGCAGGCAGGATTCCCTCGTCGATCTCCTGCCACAGGAACGGCGTGAAGCGCCAGGACGCCTTGTACAGCCGCTCCATCAGCGCGGGCTTCTCCCGGCCGTGCGAGGGCCCGGCGATCTGCAGGTTGGTCTTGGTCAGGCCCGGGTGCGCGGCGTTGGACACGATGCCCCAACCGCCCGCGCGGCCGCGCCGGTCCAGCTCGAGGGCGAACATCAGCACCGCGAGCTTCGACTGGCCGTACGCCGACATCGCCGCGTAGGACTTCTCGAAATTCGGGTCGTCGAAGTGGATCTTGCCGCTTTGGCGGGCCGCCAGGCTGCTCAGCGAGACGACGCGCGCCTTGCCGGCGGCGCGCAGCAGCGGCAGCACGTGCCCGGTCAGCGCGAAGTGCCCGAGATGGTTGCTGCCGAACTGCAATTCGAAGCCGTCGGCGGTGGTGTCGCGTTCCGGCGGCGTCATGACGCCGGCGTTGTTGATCAGGATGTCGATCGGGCGGCCCTCGGCGTTGAGTTGTTCACCCAGCGCGGCGACGGAGGCCAGCGACGACAGGTCCAGCGCGGCGATGGTCAGCTTGGCGTCCGGCACCGTCTTGCGGATTTGCTCGATCGCCCCCTCGCCCTTGGCGCGGTTGCGGATCGCCATCACGACGTCGGCGCCGGCGGCCGCGAGCCGGCGGGCCAGACCGAAGCCCAGGCCGCTGTTGGCACCCGTGACGATAGCCAGCTTGCCGGACAGGTCGGGGACCGTGGCGACGAGATCGTTGGCCATGCGTATCACTCCTTACCGGTTTCACCCGGCTCCCAGTGTGCGCCGTCTGCCGTCGCGGTGACACACTGCCTGGATGAGCAGCCGACGGCTCGCGAAGATTTCGCTGGCCGCTGCCATCGTCGTGATGGTCGTATCGGTGGGCGGCTTCATCGCCGCCCTGGTGCTCAACGCCTTCTTTCTGGACAAATACAACGCCTACGGTGAGGTGCCCGTCCCCGGGTCGGGCAGCCTCTACCTGCCCGCCGGTGATGTCACCATCAGCCTGCACACCGTCGTCATCAGCGGCCCCGACCGCGGGCTGCCGGTGCCGCCGCTGGGCGTCACGATCGCGCCGCCCGACGGCGTGGCGCAGCCCGTCGTGACCGAGAGCATCGGGACGACGACGACGGTCAACAACGACGCACACGTGCGGGTGTGGGTCGCCCGCGTCGCGTCGAGCGGCACCTACAACATCACGACCGACGGACAGGTCAACGGGTACATCGACCCGCGACTGGCCTTCGGCCACAAGAGTTCCTACGGCTTTGCGGTGTGGCTGTTCGTCGCCACGTTCGTGGTGGGCCTGGCCGGATCGGTGTTGTCGGGCCGGTGGCTGAGCCGCACCCGCCGCCGGGCCGTTGTGGCGGCGAATCCCTACTACGGGGCGCCGGTCGTGACCGCGGCGCCCGTCGAGCCGACCGACGAGGGGGTGCGCCTGGAGCGGCTCAAAACCCTTGCGGCGCTGCGTGACTCGGGGGCGCTGACCCAGGAGGAGTTCGAGGCCGAGAAGCGGCGGATCTTCGAGGGGCAATAGCCCGCCTGTCCGCGACCATTAGGCGACCCTCGGATTTGATATCGCCGGCGATATCAAATCCGGCGGCGGCATGGTGGTAGGAAACCGTTGCGCGTGTGACGGATGTGGCCGCCAGGGCGCGCGAACGCTCAGTGGCCCCGGGCCACCCACTCCTCGTAGTGCACGATCTCGTCGCCGATCGTGGTGTCATCGCCGTGGCCGGTGTGCACCAGCGTCTCGCCGGGCAATTTGCCCAACCGCTCGGAGATCGACTGCAGGATCGTCGGGAAATCCGAATAGGAGCGGCCGGTCGCACCCGGGCCGCCGGAGAACAGGGTGTCGCCGCTGAACACCACGCCCAGGTCGTGCGAATACCAGCACACCGATCCGGGCGAGTGGCCCGGGGTGTGCAACGCGCGCAGCTCGGTCCCGCCGATCTTGACCGTCTCGCCGTCGGACACGGAGCGGAACTCCTTGTCGGGGTGCGTCATTCGCCACAGGACCTCGTCGGCCGGGTGCAGCAGCACCGGCGCGTCGAGCGCCTCGCCCAGTTCCGGCGCGACCGTCACGTGGTCGTTGTGGCCGTGCGTGCACACCACCGCGACCACGTGCCGGCCGTCCACGGCCTCGATGATCGGCTCGGCCGTGTGAGCGGCGTCGAACACCACGACGTTGGAGTTGTCACCGATCAGCCAGATGTTGTTGTCGACTTCCCAACTGCCGCCGTCCAGTTCGAACGTGCCGTGGGTGACCACCTTCTGGATCTCGACCATTAGAGCACCACCACCGAACGCAACACCTTGCCCCCGTGCATCTTGTGGAAGGCCTCCTCGACGTCGCCGAGGCCGATGCGCTCGGAGACGAACTGCTCCAGCGGGAGCCGGCCCTGCAAATACAGATCGATCAGCGTCGGGAAGTCGCGTTCGGGTAGGCAATCGCCGTACCACGACGACTTCAGCGACCCGCCGTGGCTGAAGAAGTCGATCAGCGGCATCTCCAGCTTCATGTCGGGCGTCGGAACCCCCACCAACACAACGGTGCCCGCGAGGTCGCGGGCGTAGAAGGCCTGCTTCCAGGTCTCGGGCCGGCCGACCGCATCGATCGCCACGTTCACCCCGAACCCGTCGGTGAGGTCCTGAATGGCCTCGACGACATCGGCCTGGCGGGCGTTGACGGTGTGGGTGGCGCCGAATTTACGGGCCCATTCCAGCTTGGTGTCGTCGGTGTCGACCGCGATGATCCGCCGGGCCCCGACCAGCGCGGCCCCGGCGATCGCGGCGTCCCCGACCCCGCCGCAGCCGATCACCGCGACCGTGTCGTCGCGGGTGACGCCGCCGGTGTTGATCGCCGCGCCGATGCCGGCCATCACCCCGCAGCCGAGCAGGCCCGCGACGGCCGGGTCGGCGGCGGGATCGACCTTGGTGCACTGCCCGGCGTGCACCAGCGTCTTGTCGGCGAACGCCCCGATGCCCAGCGCGGGCGTCAGTTCCGTGCCGTCGGTCAGCGTCATCTTCTGCGAGGCGTTGAACGTGTCGAAACACAGGTGCGGGCGGCCGCGTTTGCAGGCCCGGCACTGGCCGCAGACGGCCCGCCAGTTCAGGATCACGAAGTCGCCCGGCTCCACCGCCGTCACGCCCGGCCCGACGGCCTCGACCCGGCCGGCGGCCTCGTGGCCGAGCAGGAACGGGTACTCGTCGTTGATGCCGCCCTCGCGGTAGGTCAGGTCGGTATGGCACACCCCGCAGGCGATGACGTCCACCAGGGCCTCACCGGGCCCCGGGTCGGGGACGACGATGTCGACCAGCTCGACGGGCTCGCCCTTCTTTCGTGAAATCACGCCGCGCACTGTCTGACTCATGGCCACCAAACTACGGTGTACCGTCGCTGACCATGCGCGCCGGGGACGATGCAGTGGGACCCCCACCCGCTTGCGGGGAACGAAACGAAGAGGAGCGGCGCAGATGAACGCAGCACCCGAGACCGCCTCGGAAACCAGCGACGAATTCACCGAACGAATCGCCGCGGCCATCGACGGCGCGAGCCCGGACATCGTGTCGAGCAGACCGGTCTGGTGCCCGATGCTCAGCAGCAGGGTCAGGCTCGCGCCGT
>NZ_LZJJ01000334.1:0-862 GCF_001667625.1 Mycobacterium sp. E1715 | reverse complement strand
CCCGCCGCCAACCCCGACCGACCCGCATACCCACACGCCACACCCCGACCCGCCACATACAACTCACCGACCACACCCACCGGCACCGGGTTCAGGCAGTCGTCGAGGACGAGGAAGCTCAGGTGGGCCAGCGGCGCGCCGATCGGGCTGGCGTTGGTGTCGACATCGCTCGCGACGATCTCCCGGAAAGAGGCGTGCACCGTGGTCTCGGTGATGCCATACATGTTGATCAGGCGCGGCGACCGCCGGTGACCGTTCAACCACTTGCCCAGCCGCTGCGGTTCAAGCGCCTCGCCACCGAACACCACGGTCCGCAGTTTCCCCTCCCGGGCCAACTCGGGTGAGAGGGCGTAGAACGCCGACGGTGTCTGGCTCAGCACGTTGACCTGCTCGCGAATCAGCATGGTGCGCAGGTCTTCTGGTGAGCGGACCACCGCGTCGGGCACGATCACCAACCGGCCGCCGTGCAACAGCGACCCGAAGATCTCCCACACCGAGAAGTCGAAGGCCAACGAGTGACACTGCGACCACACCCGGCCCAGCGCCAGCTCGTCGTGCACCGACTCCAGCAACTGGGTGACGTTGTGATGGGTGACGGCCACGCCCTTCGGCGTACCGGTGGTCCCCGAGGTGTAGATGATGTACGCGACGTTCGCCGACGACGGGGCGGGCAGCGGGTCGGCGCACTGGCCCGCGACGGCGGCCGTGTCGAGATCGATGACCGCCACGCCTGATCCGTCGAGCCTCGAGCGCAAGGCGGGGTCGGCGATTGCGGCGATCGGCGCGGCGTCGGTGAGCATGAACTCGATGCGGGCCGCCGGCAGTGCCGGGTCGATGGGCAGGTAGGCCGCGCCGGTCTTGA
>NZ_LZJJ01000333.1:0-17273 GCF_001667625.1 Mycobacterium sp. E1715 | reverse complement strand
GACGCGCTCGGCCAGTTCGCCGCGCAGCACAAGGGGCTGGCCCCGGTGGTGGTGATGGCCGACCAACAGGGCGTCGCGGAAAACAATCCCAGCTGCGTCGACTCCGCCTGGGGCAGGCCGCAGACCTACCTCGCCGAGGACCTTCCGCGCTGGGTGTCGGCGAACCTGCAAGTGAGCCGGGACCACCGGCAGTGGGGCGTCGGCGGCCTGTCGTCGGGAGGAACCTGCTCGCTGCTGGTGGCCCTTCGCGCCCCCGAGACCTTTCCGAACCTGGTGGACATGTCCGGGCAGCGCGAGCCGATCCTGACCAGCCACGCCGAAATCGTCGCCAAGTTGTTCAACGGCGACGAGGCCGCCTACAACAACGTCACACCGAAGGACATCATGGCCAAGCGGCAGTATCCCGACACCAACGCGCTGATCACGGCGGGCTCCGACGACCGGGTCTACAACCCCCAGCAGCGGGAGATCTACGAGGCCTGCCGGCAGGCCGGCATGAAGGCGCAGTGGCAGGAATTTCCCGGGGGGCACACCTTCGCCGTGTTCCGGGCCTCGTTCGAAGCGGCGATTCCCTGGCTGGCGACGCGCACGGGGCTGACCCAATGACCGCCGCGGTGCTCGACGCACCGACCGCGGTGCTCGACAAGCGCGCCGTCGTGAAGCACAACGCGCGGCGGGCGCTCGCGCTGCTGCGGCAGTCGCCGGTAACCGTCGGGCTGGTCGTCGCGCTGTGGGTGCTCGGCGCGATCACCCACGCGTGGTCGGTGTGGTCGAACAACACCGAGAACTCGCCGGGCATGCCCCACGGCCTCGTTTCGAAAGTCGCCGTCGGCACGTCCCAGCTGGAGCGCGGCTTCTGGTGGACCCCGTTCACCGCCGGGCTGTGGAACGTGTCGCTGGCCGCCTACGTGGTCGCCACGCTGTTCACCCTGGCCGTGGGCGTTTCCGCCGAACGGTTGCTCGGTCCTCGCCGGACCGCGCTGTTCCTGGTGACCGGCCAGGTGCTGAGCAGCCTGCTCGGCGTCGGTGCCGTCGCGCTGCTGGCACACACCGGTGACTCGTGGTTGACCAACCTCGACAAGGAGGTCGCGGTCGGCACCACGCCGGCGCTGGTCTGCCTCGCCGTGGTGATGACGTTCAAGCTGTCGGCGCTCTGGCGACGCCGGCTGCGATTGGTGATGTTCAGCGGCGTAGTGGTGTTCGCGCTGTATTCGGGCACCCTGCTCGACGTCTTGCGGGTTTTCGGCGCGGTGGTCGGACTGCTGCTGGGCTGGCTGCTCTACCGCTCGGAAGCGCGCGCCGCCGTCTCGCCGCCCTCACGCTCGGAGTCCAGGGTGCTGGTGGGCACCGTGGTCGCGGCCACGGCGTTCGGCCCGCTGCTGACCCTGCTCGGTTCCACCGGCGCCTGGCTCGCCTACCCCGGCTACGGCCCGCTGCGGATCTTGCAATCGCTGTTCGCCTCGCCCGCCGAGGACAGCGAGCGCATGCATCAGCTGTGCGCCGACCCCGGGTTGAGTGAAGCGTGCCGGCTGGCGGTCTCGCAGACCTTGGGGACGGGTGTGGGCTCGGCGATCACCTCGGTGGGCCCGGCGCTGCTGTTGCTGGCGGCCGCGGTCGGGTTGCGCCGCGGGCGCCGCTTCGCGTGGTGGCTGGCGCTACTGCTCAACGCCGCCCTGGTCGCGGGCAGCGCCTGGTTCGCCGTGCTGTGGACCCGCGATGCGGCCGACGCGGGATCCGTCGTGCACGACGCGGACGACACCTATTCGTTCGCCCACGACACGTTGATTCTCATCGCGCCGATCGTGGTCCCCTGCCTGATGATCGCGTTGTTGCTGTTCACCCGGCCGTTGTTCACGGTGACCGCACCACGGGCCACCTATCTGCGGCTGGGGCTGGGTCTGGCCGCCACCGCCGCGCTCACCGCCGGCGGCTACCTGTTGATCGCCTATTGGGAGCGCAAGGAATTCGACCCCCCGCCCAACCTTTCTCAGCTGATCTCCGATCTGCCGACCCGCTATCTGCCGCCGGCCTACGAACTGGCGCACAGCGCAAAGTTCCTGCCCAACAGCGGGCTTGCGCTGCTGGCATGGGAGTTCTGCGGCGCCGTGTTCTGGGTGATGCTGCTGGCCGGCCTGCTGGTCAGCTTCTGGCGGGCCAGCGTCGTCGTCGACGACGAGGCACGGACCCGGGCGCGGAACCTGATGGTGGCCAACAGCGGATCGTCGCTGGCCTACATGAGCACCTGGCCGGGCAACGTGTACTGGTTCACCGAGGACGGGCACGCGGCATTCGCCTACCGCGTTGTCGCCGCCGTGGCGCTGACCACCGGGGGCCCGCTGGGCGATCCGGGTGCGCGGGCGGACGCGCTACGTGGCTTCGAGCGGTTCTGCGACCGCAACGGCTGGACGGCGTGCATGTACAGCATCACCGAGGACGTCCGCGACCGCGCGGTGGAGCTGGGGTGGTACGCGGTGCAGGTGGCCGAGGACACCGTGGTGCCGTTGGCCGAGCTGGAGTTCAAAGGCAAGAAGTGGCAAGACATTCGCACCGCGCTGAACAAGGCGGCCAAAGAGGGCATCCGCGCCGAGTGGACGAGCTACCCGGAGGCGCCGCTGTCGATACGCGACCAGGTGCGGGTGATCTCCGAGGAGTGGGTGGCCGACAAGGGCATGCCCGAGATGGGTTGGACGCTGGGCGGTTTGGACGAGCTCGACGACCCGACCGTGCGCTGCCTGATCGCCGTGGACGAGCAGTGGATCGTGCACGGCATCACCAGCTGGTTGCCGGTCTACCGGGACGGGCAAACGGTCGGCTGGACGCTGGACTTCATGCGCAGGCGAGGCAGCAGTCCCTTCAAGGGCGTGATGGAGTTCTTGATTGCCTCTGCGGCACAGAGCTTTCGGGAGGAGGGCGCGGAGTTCCTCAGCCTCTCCGGGGCCCCGCTGGCCCGGCTGGCGCGGGGCAACGAGGTCACGGCGCTCGACCGCATCCTCGATGTCACCGGCAAAGCGCTCGAGCCGGTGTACGGGTTTCGCTCGCTGCTCAGCTTCAAGGCCAAGTTCCAGCCCGAGTACCGGCCCCTGTACATGGCCTACCGTGACCCGTCGACGCTGCCCGCGATCGCCAACGCGATCAGCCGCGCTTACCTACCGCACCTCACCGCGCGCCAGGGGATTCGGCTGGCGCGCAAGCTCGCCCGAAGATAGTCACGCCCGCTGGTCGGGTGTCAGGGCCGGCGCAGCGGAGAGCCGCCGAACTTGTCCGGGTTGGCGATATCCCAGAGCGCGCTGACCTTTCCGTCGCGCACCGTCACCGCCATGATCCGCGGCAACATCTCCCGATACCCGTCGGCAGCAGCGCGGCCGGCGGTGTAGATGCCGAGCTCGCCGTTGACCAGCCCCAGCTCGTACGAGGTGAACATCCCCGGGCCGTACCGCTGCGCCAGGCCCAGCATGAACCGGACCACCTTGTCCGGGCCGCGGATGGTCTGAACGGCCGTGGGCGCCTTGCCGTTCGAATCGCCGGTGAAGGTGACATCGGGATGCAGCAGCGAGACCACGGTGTCCAGGTCGCCGGCGGCCATCGCGGCCATCAGCCGGCCGACCACCTCGTCGTGCGAGGGGTCGGGCCTGGGCGGCGGGGCCGCGCTGACGGCCTTGCGGGCCCGCGACGCCAGCTGCCTCGCGGCGGCCTCGCTGATGCCGAGCACCTCGGCGATCTCCGCGAACGGCACCGCGAACCCGTCGTGCAGCACGAAGGCCACCCGCTGATCGGGCGACAGCCGCTCCAGCACCACCATCGCCGCGAACCGGGCGTCCTCGCGGGAAACGACCGCCGAGAGCGGGTCCGCCCGGTCGAAGCCGGTCACCACCGGCTCCGGCAGCCAGTTCCCGGTGTAGGTCTCGCGCCGGTGCGCGGCCGAGCGCAACTTGTCCAGGCCCAGCCGGCTCACCACCGTGGTCAGCCAGGCCCGCAGGTCGGTGATTTCGGCACCCTGCCGGTCCCAGCGCAGCCACGCCTCCTGCACGATGTCCTCGGCGTCGGCGACCGTGCCGGTGAGCCGGTAGGCGACCGCCATCAGGTGGGGTCGCAGGGCTTCGAATTGTGAGACCTGTTCGGTCCCGGTCATATCGCGAGCCTAGCGCGGCGACGGCGAGCGCCGAAACGGCGCGAGTAAGGAGCCACGCCATCAAATCCAGCGCGGCGACGGCGAGCGCCGAAACGGCGCGAGTAAGGAGCCACGCCATCAGAGCCGGCGGCTAGTCTCACAGACACCATGACAGAGCACCTGTGGCTGCACTTCGCCCGGCACGGCGCCGGCATCACGCCGCCCATCATCGTCCGCGGCGAGGGCGTGACCATCTTCGACGACCGGGGCAAAAGCTACGTCGACGCGCTGTCGGGGCTGTTCACCGTTCAGGTCGGCCACGGTCGCACCGAACTCGCCGAGGTCGCCGCCCGGCAGGCGAGCACACTGGCGTACTTCCCGCTTTGGGGCTATGCCACCCCGACCGCAATCGAGCTCGCCGAGCGCCTCGCAGGCTATGCCCCGGGCGGGCTCAACCGGGTGTTCTTCACCACCGGCGGGACGGAGGCCGTGGAGACCGCGTGGAAACTGGCCAAGCAGTATTTCAAGCTGACCGGCAAACCCGGTAAGCACAAGGTGATTTCGCGGTCGATCGCCTACCACGGCACCACCCAGGGAGCCCTGGCGATCACCGGCCTGCCCGCGTACAAGGCGCCCTTCGAACCCGTGACACCGGGTGGCTTCCGGGTGCCCAACACGAACTTCTACCGCGCGCCCGAGCCGTTTGCCAACGACCCCAAGGGCTTCGGGCGGTGGGCCGCCGACCGGATCGCGGAGGCCATCGAGTTCGAGGGCCCCGAGACCGTCGCCGCGGTGTTCCTGGAGCCGGTGCAGAACGCGGGCGGCGCCATTCCCCCTCCGCCGGGCTATTTCGAGCGGGTGCGCGAAATCTGCGACTCCTACGACGTGCTGCTGGTGTCCGACGAGGTGATCTGCGCGTTCGGCCGGATCGGGTCGATGTTCGCCTGCGACGACCTCGGTTACGTGCCCGACATGATCACTTGCGCCAAGGGCCTGACGTCGGGCTACTCGCCGCTGGGCGCGATGATCGCCGACGAGCGGCTGTTCGAACCGTTCAACGACGGCGCCACCGTCTTCCCGCACGGCTATACCTTTGGCGGACATCCGGTTTCGACGGCAGTGGGGCTGGCCAACCTCGACATCTTCGAGCGTGAGGGCCTCAACGACCACGTCAGGAAGCACGCGTCGGCCTTCCGCGCCACGCTGGAGAAGCTCTACGACCTGCCCATCGTCGGCGACGTCCGCGGCGAGGGGTTCTTCTACGGCATCGAGCTGGTGAAGGACAAGGCGACCAAGGAAACGTTCAGCGCGCAAGAGTGCGAACGGGTGCTGCACGGCTTCGTGTCGCCGGCGCTCTTCGAGGCGGGCCTGTACTGCCGCGCCGACGATCGCGGCGATCCGGTGGTTCAGGTGGCGCCGCCGCTGATCAGCGGTCAGGCCGAATTCGACACCATCGAATCCATCCTGCGCGGCGTGCTCGGCGAGGTGCCTGGAAAGCTTTAGACGCGCTTCACCGCGTCGGCGGCGATCAGCACCTCACGCGAATGCGCGGCGTTCGGGTTGCTGACCATCCGCGACACCGCGTTGCACAGCCAGGTGAGCGCCTCGCGCAGGCCGGCGTCGGGCGTCGCGTCTCGATGGTGCTGCAGTTCGATCAGCACACTTTCCAGGCCGGAGCGCCGGACCTGCGACGCCTTCTCGACCTCCCTGAGCAGTTGTTGCAGCGACCGCGGAGCGTCGCTCTTGCGCCGCCGACGAAACGAGAATCGATCGTTGGGAATGTCTTGGCCCTCGCGGTTCGGCGGAAGATTCGGCGCCGCCACGGTGGCGGCATGCTCAGCGTAGTGGCTCCCCCGCGTTGCCGCCGCCCGACGGCGTCGCAACTTCCGTCTCACCAGTCACAGCGCGGCTCCCTCGAATCGCGCCCGCGATCGCCTAATGTGCACAGGCAATGGACTTCCTACGCCCCGCGTCATGCCTGGCAGCGGCCCTTTTCGTGGCCGCCGCTCCGGTTGCCGTCGCCGCGCCGATCGCGAGTGCCGAGCCCGGCGCCGAGCCCAACGCCGCCACCGCCAACTGCCCCTTCAAGGTGAACACCCCGCCCGCGGTCGACTCGTCGGAGGTCCCGCAAGCCGGTGATCCGCCGATCCCGCTGGCCGTGCCGCCGAAGCCGGTTGGCGGCGAGGCGCTGAGCAGCTGCGGCATCGTCGCCGCGCCCGATACGCCACCGCTGCCGACCGACGTCTCCGCCGACGCGTGGCTGGTGGCGGACCTGGACAGCGGCGCGGTGGTCGCGGCCAAGGACCCGCACGGCCGGCACCGGCCCGCCAGCATCATCAAGGTGCTGATCGCGATGGCGTCCATCAACGCGCTCAACCTGAACAAGTCGGTGCCCGGCACCGCCGACGACGCGGCCGCCGAGGGCACCAAGGTCGGCGTCGAGGAAGGGGGGGTCTTCACCGTCAACCAGTTGCTGCACGGCCTGCTGATGCACTCCGGGAACGACGCCGCGCACGCGCTGGCCATGCAGCTCGGCGGCATGCAGCAAGCCGTGGAGAAGATCAACGTGCTGGCCGCCAAGCTCGGCGGCAAGGACACCCGGGTGGCCACGCCGTCGGGGCTGGACGGGCCCGGCATGAGCACGTCGGCCTACGACATCGGCCTGTTCTACCGCTACGCCTGGCAGAACCCGACCTTCGCCGACATCGTCGCGACGCGGACGTTCGACTTCCCCGGCCACGGCGACCATCCCGGCTACGAACTGGAGAACGACAACCAGCTGCTCTACAAGTACCCGGGCGCCTTGGGCGGCAAGACCGGCTACACCGACGACGCCGGCCAGACGTTCGTGGGCGCCGCCAACCACAACGGGCGACGCTTGATGGCGGTGTTGCTGCACGGGACGCGGGTGCCGATCGCCCCGTGGGAGCAGGCCGCGCACCTGCTGGACTACGGCTTCAGCACGCCACAGGGCACCCAGGTCGGCAACCTCATCGAACCCGACCCCTCGCTGGCGCCCGCCAAACGCGACAGCGCCGCCGACCGGCAGGCCAACGGCGCCGAGGCAGCCGGGCTGATTCCCTCCGCGGACGCGCTGCCGATCCGGGTGGGCGTCGCCGTCATCGGAACGATCATCGTGTTCAGTCTGATCATGGTGGCGCGCGCGATGAACCGCCGGCCACAGCATCGTTGACCGTAGAAGTTTGCTGTGGCACCGTCTTGCGGATGAGCGAAGCCTTGTATGAGGACCCCGGCCTCCGGCTCGACGAGGACGGCATCACCATCCGGCGCTACTACTTCCCGTTTGCCAACCCGAAGCGCATCCCGTACGGCAGGATCCAGGGCGTCAAGGCCGAGCAGATGACGTGGAACAGCGGCAAAGGCCGGATCTGGGGCGCGGGCGACCCGCGGTACTGGTTCCCGCTGGACGTCCGCCGGGGCCGCAAGCGAACGCTTCTGGTGCTCCACCTCGGGCGCCGGGTGCGGCCGTGCATCAGCCCCGACGACCCCGAGCGTGTCATCGAGGTGCTGCGCGATCGGCTGCGGACTGCGAAGTCCCCATAGCGATTAGCTGACAGCGCCGACGGCGAGTGCGTCGATCCCGTCGGCGGCGACACTAAACTCACCCAGATGACCAACGCCCGGCGCGGCCTGGCGGTCGCGCTGACCGCCGCGAGCGTGGGCCTGATCTACGGCTACGACCTGTCCATCATCGCCGGCGCGCAGCTGTACGTCACCGAGGACTTTGGGCTGTCCACGCGGCAACAAGAACTGCTGACGACGATGGTGGTGATCGGGCAGATCGCCGGGGCGCTCGGCGCGGGCGTGCTGGCGAACGCGATCGGGCGGAAGAAGTCGGTGGTGCTGCTCCTGGTCGCCTACGCGGTGTTCGCTCTGCTGGGCGCGCTGTCGGTGTCCCTGCCGATGCTGTTGACGGCCCGGCTCCTGTTGGGCCTGACGCTGGGCGTGGCGGTGGTGGTGGTGCCGGTGTACGTGGCGGAGTCCGCCCCGACCGCGGTGCGCGGCTCGCTGCTGACGGCCTACCAGCTTGCCATCGTCAGCGGGCTCATCGTCGGCTACCTGACCGGCTACCTGCTGGCCGGGTCGCACAGCTGGCGCTGGATGCTGGGACTGGCCGCCGTGCCCGCCATCGTGTTGCTGCCGTTGCTGATTCGCGCGCCCGACACGGCGCGGTGGTACGTGCTCAAGGGCCGCCTCGAGGAGGCCCGCCGGGCGCTGCTGCGCGTGGAGCCCAACGCCCGCGTCGACGAGGAACTCGCCGAGATCGGCCGCGCGCTCGGCGAGGGCTCCCGCGGTCACAAGGGCGGCTGGTCGGAGATGCTGCGGCCGCCGTATTCGCGCGCCACCGCTTTCGTGATCACGCTCGGCTTTCTGATCCAGATCACCGGCATCAACGCGATCATCTATTACAGCCCGCGGATCTTCCAGGCCATGGGCTTCACCGGAAATTTCGCGCTGCTGGCGCTGCCGGCCCTGGTTCAGGTCGCCGGGCTGGCGGCCGTGGGCGCGTCGCTGCTGCTGGTCGACCGGCTGGGCCGGCGCCCAATCCTGTTGTCCGGCATCGCCATGATGATCGCCGCCGACGTCGTGCTGATGGCCGTGTTCGGGCGGGGCATCGGCGGCGCGGTCCTCGGATTCGCCGGCATCGTGCTGTTCATCTTCGGCTACACGATGGGCTTCGGCTCCCTGGGCTGGGTGTACGCCAGCGAGAGCTTCCCGTCCCGGCTGCGCTCCATCGGGTCGAGCACGATGCTGACCTCGAACCTGGTGGCCAACGCGATCGTCGCCGCCGTCTTCCTCACCATGCTCCATTCCCTCGGCGGCGCGGGAACTTTCGCGGTGTTCGCGTCCCTGGCTGCGGTCGCGTTCGTCGTGGTCTACCGGTACGCGCCGGAGACCAAGGGCCGCCAACTCGAGGAGATCCGCTACTTCTGGGAAAACGGCGGCCGATGGGACTGATCGCCGCGGGCACGATGGTGCTCGACGGATGGGTCCGCCGGCCGGGATGGCTCGAGACGGACGGGCCGCGGATCGTGGCGTGCGGCGCCGGGGCCCCGCCCCGCCCGGCCGACGACGCCTTCCCCGATGGGGCCGTGGTCCCCGGTTTCATCGACATGCACGTGCACGGCGGCGGCGGGGCGTCCTACACCGACGGCGACGGCATCGCCGGTGCGGCGGAATTCCACCTGCGGCACGGCACCACGACCACGCTCGCCAGCCTGGTGAGCACCTCGCCGGCGGAGTTGCTCGCCGGCGTGCGCGCGCTGGCCGAAGCCGCCCGGCACGGGATCGTCGCGGGCATCCACCTGGAGGGGCCGTGGCTGAGCCGGGCCCGCTGCGGGGCGCACGACCCCGCGCTCCTGCGCGCCCCGGATCCGGCGGAGGTCGACGCCGCGCTGGCCGCGGGCGGCGGCGCGATCCGGATGGTCACGCTCGCCCCGGAGCTGCCCGGCGCCGACGAAGCGATCCGCCGCTTCCGCGACGCCGGAGTCGTTGTGGCGGTGGGGCATACGGACGCCACCTACGAGCAGGTCGAACGCGCCATCGCGCAGGGCGCCACGGTCGGCACCCACCTGTTCAACGCGATGCCGCCACTGCACCATCGCGAGCCCGGGCCGGCGCTCGCCCTGCTCCGGGACCCGGGGGTCACCGTCGAGCTGATCGCCGACGGCGTGCACGTGCACCCGGCCGTCGTGGACGCGGTGATCGCGGCCGCGGGGCCCGACCGGGTCGCCCTTGTCACCGACGCCATCGCCGCGGCCGGCCGTGGGGACGGGCCGTTTCGCC
Organism: Mycobacterium sp. E1715; assembly: GCF_001667625.1. Lineage (NCBI taxonomy): Bacteria > Bacillati > Actinomycetota > Actinomycetes > Mycobacteriales > Mycobacteriaceae > Mycobacterium > Mycobacterium sp. E1715. The sequence continues at coordinate 7,357 of NZ_LZJJ01000333.1, read as the reverse complement.
TCGGCGCGGTGGCCGTCGACGTCGTCTCGGGGGTGGCACGGGTGCGGGGGACGTCGACGATCGCGGGCAGCACCGCCACGATGGACGCGCTCTTTCGCAACGTCAACGCCGGTGCGGGGCTGGCCGCCGCGGCGCTGACGACCTCGGGTACCCCGGCGCGGGCGCTCGGCCTCGAGCGGATCGGCTTCCTGCGCTCCGGCTATGACGCGAATCTGGTTGTGCTGGACGGTGATCTGCGGGTTACGGCGGTCATGGTCGCCGGCCGTTGGCGGGTAGGCCGCTAACGAAGCCGCCGGGTGATGCGGGAAAGGGCCAGCGCCCCAACGGCTCCCATCGCCATCGCGGTCAACGTCTGGCGCGTGCCGATGCCGTCGTCGAGCTGCACACGGGGGGCGATGATCGCCGGCGCGGGAGGGGCGACGTGGCGGGTGCGCGGGTGACCGGAGGCCGTCGCCGCCCACGCCGTGCAGAAGAGCACCAGGTATGAGGTGACGTAGGCGAACACCATCAGACCCAGCACCGGGCCGAACGTCGCGCCCGCGGGGCTGCGCAGCACCGCCCGCAGGTACAGCGATCCCACCTGTTTGAAGATCTCGAACCCGACCGCCGCCATCAGCGCGGCCCGCATCGAATCGGTCAGGCTGACCTTCTCGCGCGGCAGCCGGGCGATCATCCAGGCGAACAACAACCACGACACCGCCGTCGAGATCACGATCGACAGCAGCCAGAAGAACCAGTCGAACACCACGAGTTGCGGTATGCCGAGCCATTTGAGCAACGCCGCCAACGGCGCGTCATGGCCAATGGTGGTCAGGCCGACGGTGGCCACGATCACCGCGAACGTCCCGAGCATGGCCAACAGATCGGAGAACTTGTTGTGGACGAAGCCGGGCGACTCGATGCGCTCGTCCCACCACATCTCCGTCAGCGCCTGCCGCAGATGCGATATCCAGCCCAGGCCCGCCCAGACGGCGGTGGCCAGGCCGATGACACCCACCGACGTGCGCGCGGCGATCGCGGAGTTCATCAGATCCAGCAGCTGGTCCCCCAGCGCGCCGGTGACCTGGGACCGGATATGGTCGTCGATCGTCTTCAGCAGCTCCGGGCGCCGGGCCAGGATGAACCCGAAGGCCGCGAAACCCACCATCAGCAAAGGGAATAACGCGAAGATCGTGTAATAGGTGAGGCCGGCCGCGAAGAACCCCCCGTTGCGGTCGTCGAAGCGCTGGTAGGCGCGGATGACGTGGTCGAGCCAGCCGTGCCGGGCCCGCAACCGGTCGAGGATTCCGGGCTTTGCAGGTTCGGTCATGAGGAGTTCTTACCCCGCGCCACCGCGGGGATCCCGGCTTGTGGCGGCGCGTCGGCGGCCGGCTGCACCCCCGGGGCGACGATCCCCGGCGGGTCTGCCTGCCGGGCGCGGGGGCCGTCCCACGCCGTCGCGGCCCAGGCGGTACTGAACAGCACCAAGAGCCAGGTGACGTACGCGAACGCCAACAAACCCAGCACCGGACCGAAGGTGGCCCCGGCGGCGCTGCGCAGCACGATCTTCAGGTAGAGCGATCCCAACAGCTTGAACAACTCGAACCCGGCGGCCGCAATCAAGCCGGCCTCCATCGACGTGACGATGCCGACCGACTCGCGCGGCAATCGCACGATCACCCAGCTGAACACCAGCCACGACACCGCGAACGCCGTCAGCACCGAAATAACTCGGAATACCCAGTGAAACACCGAAAGTTCCGGTATACCAAGCAATTTCAGCGCAGCTCGCATTGGCTTCTCGTGTCCCAGCGCGGACAGTCCCATGGTGATCACGACCACTACCAACGTCCCCACCACGGCGGCCAGATCGGACAGTATCGTGCGGACGAAACCCACGGAGTCCACTGGGTGCTCCCATATTCGGCCCAGCGCCTCCCGGAGGCGATACATCCACGTTTGGCCCAGCCAGGCCGCGACTACCAACCCGATCACACCAACGGATGCACGGGCCGCGATCGCCGAATGGATCAGGTTGACCAGGTGCTGCCCCAACTCGGGGGACACCCAGGACCGGACGTGTTCGTCGATCGTGCCCAGTAGCTCAGGATGACGCGACAATCCGAAGCTACCCAGCGCGAAACCGACCATCAGCAAGGGAAATAACGCGATAAGCGTGTAGTAGGTGAGGCCGGCCGCAAGCAGGTTGCCACTGCAATCCCTGAAGTGAAAAAAGGCGCGGATGACGTGGTCGAGCCAGCCGTGCCGGGCCCGCAGCCGACCGAGGAGGCCTGCCTTGGCCGGCTCGCTCATGGTGAACTCATCCTCGCTGCGGAAGGAACCCTAACCGATCGTAGACCCGCCGAACGGTCTTGCCTGCGACATCCTCGGCGCGCTCGGCCCCGACCGCGAGCACGCCCTCCAATTCGGCTGGGTCGGCCAGCAATTCGTCGACGCGCGCCTTGATCGGGCTGACGAACTCGACGACCGCCTCGGCGGTGTCCTTCTTCAGGTCGCCGTAACCCCGTCCTGCGTAACCCTCGACGAGCTTGTCGATGGCCACGCCGGTGACCGCCGACTGGATGGTCAGCAGGTTCGACACGCCCGCCTTGGCCTCGGTGTCGAAGCGGATCTCGCGCTCGCTGTCGGTGACCGCCGAACGAATCTTCTTCGCGGACGCGGCGGGGTCGTCGAGCAGGTTGATCAAGCCGGCGTCGGTGGCCGCGGACTTGCTCATCTTCGACGTCGGGTCCTGCAAGTCGTAGATCTTGGCGGTGACCTTGGGGATCAGCAGATCGGGCACCACGAAGGTGTCGGGGAACCGGCTGTTGAACCGCTGCGCCACGTCGCGCGCCAGCTCCAGATGCTGGCGCTGGTCCTCGCCCACCGGAACCAGTTCGGCGTCGTAGGCCAGGACGTCGGCGGCCTGCAGCACCGGATAGGTGAACAGGCCCACGGTGGTGGAGTCGCCGCCCTGGCGGGCCGACTTGTCCTTGAACTGCGTCATCCGCGACGCCTGCCCGAACCCGGTGAAGCAGCCCAGCACCCAGGCCAGCTGAGAGTGGGCGGGCACGTGGCTCTGCACGAAGATGGTGCTGCGGGCGGGGTCGATGCCCAGCGCCAGATACTGGGCCGCCGTCACCAGGGTCCGGCGGCGCAGCGCCTCGGGGTCCTGGGGAATGGTGATGGCGTGCAGGTCGACGACGCAGAAGAAGCACTCGTGTTGGTCCTGCAGCGCGACCCACTGGGTGATGGCACCCAACGCGTTCCCGAGGTGGAGCGAGTCGGAGGTGGGCTGCACGCCGGAGAAAATCCGGCCGGATCCGGTAGCGGTGCTCATGATGCACCGATCTTTTCACGCGGGTCTTGCCGGGCATGCGCCGCCGCCGAGTGCGCGGCTGGCTTCACCCTCGTCGCCGAGTATGCGGCCAGCCGCACACTCGCGAGCGCGCGGCGCCCGGCCGGCCGGGCGCTCGCTTGCGGTACCGGCGGTACCGCATTTAATGTCGGCGGTATGGGGAGCAAGAGGATCAACAGCAACACGGGGACGCGGCCACCGATCCATCTCGGCTCGGGCGAGCCGGTCCTGCTGCTGCACCCGTTCCTGCTGTCCCAGGCGGTCTGGGAGGACGTCGCCCGGCGGCTGGCCGACACCGGACGGTACGAGGTGTTCGCCCCGACGATGGCCGGCCACAACGGCGGCCCCTCCGCGGGGACCTGGTTCCTGTCCTCGGCGGTCCTGGCCGACCACGTGGAACAGCAGATGGACGAGCTGGGCTGGGACACCGCCCACATCGTGGGCAACTCGCTGGGTGGCTGGGTCGCGTTCGAACTCGAGCGGCGCGGGCGGGCGCGCAGCGTCATGGGCATCGCCCCGGCCGGTGGGTGGACGCGTTGGAGCCCGGCGAAGTTCGAGGTGATCGCCAAGTTCATCCTGGGCATTCCGCTGCTGGTGCTGGCCTGGCTGTTCGGCCCGAAGGTGATGCGCCTGCCGTTCAGCCGCCAGCTGGCCACCTACGCGATCAGCGCGCGGCCCGACGGGGTCACCGACGAGCAGCTGCTCGGCTGCATCGACGACGTCGCCCACTGCCCCGCCTACTTCCAGCTGCTGGTCAAGTCGCTGCTGCTGCACGGCCTGCAGGAGCTGGCCGAGAACGCCGTCCCGGCGCACCTGGTGATCTGCGAAAAGGACCGGATCGTGCCCGCCCCCCGGTTCAGCAGGCATTTCACCACCCACCTGCCCGACGACCACCAGGTCACCGAGCTCGACGGCGTGGGGCACATCCCGATGTTCGAGGCGCCGGACCGCGTCGCGGGACTGGTCATCGCGTTCCTCGACGAGTGCAACGCGGCGAGCCGCGGCGCCAACCCGTCGGCTAGCTGACCAGCTTCTTTTCCAGGTTCTCGGCGATCGAGTTCAGGAACTCCTCGCTCTGCTGCCATTCCTGCTTGGGGCCGATGAGGATGGCCAGGTCCTTGGTCATCTTCCCGCTCTCGACCGTGGAGACCACCACGTCCTCGAGCGTCTGCGCGAACTCGATCACCTCGGGGGTGTCGTCCAGCTTGCCGCGGTGCGCCAGCCCACGCGTCCAGGCGAAGATCGAGGCGATCGGGTTCGTCGAGGTCGGCTTGCCGGCCTGGTACTGGCGGAAGTGCCGGGTGACGGTGCCGTGCGCGGCCTCGGCCTCGACCGTCTTGCCGTCGGCGGTCATCAGCACCGACGTCATCAGCCCCAGTGAGCCGTAGCCCTGCGCGACGAGGTCGGACTGGACGTCGCCGTCGTAGTTCTTGCAGGCCCACACGTACCCGCCCTCCCACTTGAGGCAGGCGGCCACCATGTCGTCGATCAGCCGGTGCTCGTAGGTCAGCCCCTCGGCCTCGAACTTGTCCTTGAACTCCTCGTCGTAGATGCGCTGGAACTCGTCCTTGAACATGCCGTCGTAGGCCTTGAGGATGGTGTTCTTCGTGGACAGGTAGACCGGCCACTTGGCGTTCAGGCCGTACGAAAGGGAGGCGCGGGCGAAGTCGCGGACGGATTCCTTGAAGTTGTACATCCCCATCACGACGCCGCCGTCGTCGGGAATGGAAACCACCTCGTGCACCATCGGCTCGCTGCCGTCGGACGGCGTGAACGTGATCGACACGGTGCCGGGTTTGTCGACCTTGAAGTTGGTCGCCCGGTACTGGTCGCCGAACGCATGCCGACCGATGACGATCGGCTTGGTCCAGCCGGGCACCAGGCGCGGCACGTTGGAGATCACGATGGGCTCGCGGAAGATGGTGCCGCCCAGGATGTTCCGGATCGTGCCGTTGGGCGACAGCCACATCTTCTTCAGGTTGAACTCGGAGACACGGGCCTCGTCGGGGGTGATGGTCGCGCACTTGACGCCCACGCCGTGCCTCTTGATGGCGTACGCGGCGTCGATGGTCACCTGGTCGTTGGTGCGGTCGCGGTTCTCGATGCCGAGGTCGTAGTAGTCCAGGTTGATGTCCAGGTGCGGCAAGATAAGCAGGTCTTTGATGAACTTCCAGATGACGCGGGTCATCTCGTCACCATCGAGCTCTACAACCGGGCCCTTGACCTTGATCTTGTCGGTGGACATCGGGTCAACTCCCTATCTAGCGGCCCTTGAAGCTTACGAGCTTTGCGAAGCGGCCAGCGCCTCATTCAACGTCTTGCTCGGCCGCATCACCGCCGTCGTCTTCTCGCTGTCCGGGTAGTAGTAACCACCGATGTCGACGGTCTCGCCCTGTGCCTTGGCGAGTTCGGCCACGATGGTGTCCTCGTTGCGGCCCAACTCGTCGGCCAGCGCGGCGAAGTGCTCGCGCAGCTCCTCGTCGTCGGATTGCGCGAGTTCCTGCGCCCAGTACAGCGCCAGGTAGAACTGGCTGCCACGGTTGTCGAGCTCCCCGGCCTTGCGCGACGGGCTCTTGTTGTTCTCCAGCAGCTTGCCGATCGCGGCGTCGAGCGTCTTGCCGAGGATCTTGGCGCGCTCGTTGTCGGTCTTGATGCCGATGTCTTCGAAACACGCTCCCAGAGCGAGGAATTCACCGAGGGAATCCCAGCGCAGGTGGTTCTCCTCGAGCAGCTGATGGACGTGCTTGGGCGCCGAACCGCCCGCCCCGGTTTCGTACATGCCGCCGCCGGCCATCAGCGGCACGATCGACAGCATCTTGGCGCTGGTGCCCAGCTCCAGAATGGGGAACAGGTCGGTGAGGTAGTCGCGCAGGATGTTTCCGGTCGCGGCGATGGTGTCCTGCCCGCGCATCGCGCGCTCCAGCGTGTACCGCATGGCCCACACCTGCGGCATGATGTTGATGTCCAGGCCCTCGGTGTCAAGTTCCTTCAGGTACGCCTTGACTTTTTTGCGCAGCTCCACCTCGTGCGGCCGTTCCGTGTCCAGCCAGAACACCACCGTCATGCCGGAGTTGCGCGCCCGGGTGACGGCCAGCTTGACCCAGTCCCGGATCGCCTCGTCGGTGACGATCGGCATCCGCCAGATGTCGCCCTCCTCCACGTTCTGGCTGAGCAGCACCTCCCCGGTGTCGAGGTCGACGATGTTGGCGACGCCGTCTTCGGGGATCTCGAAAGTCTTGTCGTGCGAGCCGTACTCCTCGGCCTGCTGCGCCATCAAACCGACGTTGGGGACGGTGCCCATCGTCGTCGGATCGAACTGGCCGTGGGTTTTGCAGAAATTGATGATCTCTTGGTAGATCCGGGAGAAGGTCGACTCGGGGTTGACGGCCTTGGTGTCCTTCTGCCGCCCGTCGGCGCCCCACATCTTGCCGCCCGCGCGGATCATCGCCGGCATCGACGCGTCCACGATCACGTCGCTGGGCGAATGAAAGTTGGTGATGCCCTTGGCCGAATCGACCATCGCCAGTTCCGGACGGTGTTCGTGGCAGGCGTGCAGGTCGCGGATGATCTCCTCGTGCAGCGACGCGGGCAGCGACTCGATCTTGTTGTAGAGGTCGACCAATCCGTTGTTGACGTTGACACCGAGCTCGTCGAAGAGCTCCTGGTGCTTGGCGAACGCGTCCTTGTAGAAGACCTTGACGGCGTGGCCGAACACGATCGGGTGCGAGACCTTCATCATCGTCGCCTTGACGTGCAGCGAGAACATCACGCCGGTCTCGTAGGCGTCCTGCATCTGTTCCTCGTAGAACTCGACCAGGGCCTTCTTGCTCATGAACATGGAGTCGATGACGTCGCCGTCGCGCAGCTCCACCTTGGGCTTGAGCTCGAGGGTCTTCCCGCTCTTGGTCTCCAGCACCATCTTCACGTTGCGGTCGCGGTCCAGCGTCATCGACTCCATGTTCATGAGCAAGAAGGCCCTGGTCGAGTTCTACGAGGAACAGATGCAGGACGCCTACGAGA
>NZ_LZJJ01000332.1:0-4287 GCF_001667625.1 Mycobacterium sp. E1715 | reverse complement strand
AATCGACCACCCATCCGCGGCAATATGATGAGCCACCGCCACCAACACATGCTCATCGCAACCCACACGGAAAAGCGCTGCCCGCAAAGGAATCTCAACCGACAAATCAAAGGGGCGGTGCGCCACGTTGTTGATGGCCTCGACCAAGCGGCCTGCCTGCCACCCGTCGGCATCGACGATCTCCCAACCGAAATCGGCGCACTCGACCGGGAGCACCACTTGCTGCGGGTCGCCGTCGGGTGCGGTGAAGACGGTGCGCAAACTTTCGTGCCGCGCCACCACGTCGCCCAGCGCCGTCCCGAGCACGTCGGCACGCAGTCGTCCGCGCAAGCGGAGCGCGATCGCCATGTTGTGAACCGGCGAGGATCCGTGCAGCTGGTCGAGGAACCACAACCGAGACTGGGCAAACGACAGCGGAACCACCGCCGGGCGGGACCCGGCCACCACCCGCGCGAGCCGGCCGTCGCCCTTGTCGAGGCGGGATACCAGCTGGCCGATCGTCGGTGCTTCGAACAGCGCCCGCACGGACAGGGCCGCATCCAGGCGGGTGTTCACCGCGGCGACCAGACGCATCGCCGACAGCGAGTCACCACCCAGATCGAAGAAGGAATCGTCGACCCCGACCCGGTCGACGTCGAGGACTTGGGCGTAGATGCCGGCCAGGATCTCTTCGACCGCGGTGGCCGGGGCACGGTACCCGTGGACGAGGTAGTCGGGCGGGGGCAGGGCCCGCGTGTCGAGCTTGCCGTTGAGGGAGCGAGGGAAGCTGGTCAAGGCGACGACGGCGGCCGGGACCATGTAAGCCGGCAGCCGCTCGCCCAGCGCGGCCCGCAATTCGGCGGGGTCGGCGGTGCCGGTGATGTAGCCCACGAGGCGTTTGTCGCCGGGACGGTCCTCCCGGGCTATCACTGCCGCTTGTTCGACTCCCGGCAAATCGCCTAGCGCGGCGGTGATTTCACCAAGCTCGATGCGATACCCGCGAATCTTGACCTGCTCGTCGACGCGCCCCACGTAGCGCAGCTGCCGATCAGGGCCCCACCACACCAGGTCGCCGGTCCGATACATCCGCGCCCCCGGCGCCCCGAACGGGCACGCCACAAACCGCGACCCGGTCAACCCGCCGCGGCCCACATAGCCGACACCCACCCCGGACCCGGCCACATACAATTCCCCGACCGCCCCGGCCGGCACCGGCCGCAGCCACCCGTCGAGGACGAAGAACGCGGCGCCTGCCACCGGCGAACCAATCGCCGGCGTCCCCGACCCGGCCACCAACGGCGCGCTCATCGACACCCACATGGTGGTCTCGGTCGGCCCGTACACGTTGACCATCGCGCGCCCCGGCGCCCACCGATCCACCACCTGCGCGGGGCACGGCTCGGCCCCCACCACCAGCGCCGCCCCCACCCCTTGAGGCGAGAGCACGCCGAGCGCCGACGGCGTCTGGGTCAGTACGGATACCCGCTCACCCACCACCAACTCGTGCAGATCGTCACCGCAGCGCGTCACCGCGTCGGGCACCACCACCAGGTGTCCGCCGTGCAGCAACGCACCCCAGATCTCCCACACCGAGAAGTCAAAGGCCAACGAATGGCATTGAGTCCAAACGCGTCCCGCACCCAACAAGTCACCCCCGGCCAACGCCGCAAACAGCTGCGTCACGTTGCGATGGGTGACCGCCACCCCCTTGGGCACTCCCGTCGTCCCCGACGTGTAAATCACGTGCGCCACATCGTCGGGGCCCGGCCCGACCCAGCCCGCGCCCGACTGCGCCGCAACCGCGGAATCGTCAACCTGCACCGCCGCGCCGGCGAACCCACCCAGGTGCGACCGCAATCCCTGCCCGACGACCGCCACCGCCGCCCCCGAATCGGCGAGCATGAACTCCGCCCGGCCCGGCGGCACCCCCGGATCGATCGGCAGGTACGCCGCCCCCGACTTCAACACCCCCAGCAGCGCGATCACCGCCTCCCCCGACCGCTGCACCAGCAACCCCACGCAGTCCCCCGGACCGACACCATGCCCGACGAGCCAGCGCGCCAACCGGTTCGACGCCGCGTCCAGCTCGCGGTATGACCACGATCGGCCCCCACACGACACCGCCACCGCCTCGGGAGTGCGCTCCGCCCATACGCCGAACAACTCCGGAATCGACCGTCCCGGCGCACGATCGGCCGCGGCCGCCCAGTTCCCCCACCCGGCCAGGCGGGCCCGCTCTGGCTCTTCGAGGACGTCGATCGACAGCAACCGCCGCGTCGTATCGGCGGTCAGCGCCACCAGCACCCGTTCCAAGCGGCCCGCCAGATGGGCGGCCTCGAAGCTGGACAGGGGCTCCCAGGCGCCCGCCGTGCTCAGGGAGATCCCGTCCCCGTCGCCGGAGAAGATCAGCCCGAAACCACTTGCCTGGCCGGAATTCGTGTAGGACGCCGAGGCGGTGACACCACCGAAGGGCAGGGTGAAATCGGACGGGACGAAATTGACGCTCACCCGCTCGGGCGGCCCGACCGGGCCGCGGGCCTTGCGCTCCAACGCCTGCACCGGAAACCGTTGATGCTCAATGGCTTCGCGAATCCGGGTGTCGACGTGCAGGCAGAAATCGGCGACCGTGAGTTCGGGCGCCACGCGCAATACCAGCGGCACCACCCCGGCGACCATGCCGGGGAGCGTCTTCGATTCCGGGCGCACTCGCCGGTTGACCGGGAAATCGAGGACCACCTCCGAGCCACCGCCGGTCCAGCCACGCACCAACAGTGCGCACGCCGCGGTGATGACCGACGTCGGGGACACGCCCCACACGTGGGATAGCTTGTGGACCCGGCGGAGGATGCCGGAGTCCAACGCGACCGGCGCGGATGGCCAGGGATCGCGCTCACCCGTCGCGCGCGGGGCCTGATGGGGTCCCTCGTCGATCGCGGGCAGGTTCTTCACCCAGTACGCCTCGTCGTCGCGGTAGTCGCCGGACGTTTCGTACCGTGACTCGCAGTCGAGAAGGTCCCGCAGTGACCCGAAGACGGCAGGCGGGATGGGGGCGGCGGAGACGATCGCGGAGTAGATCGAGGCGATGCGGTGACCGACGAGCGCGACGCCGGTTCCGTCGACGATGATGTGGTGGCAGCACGCGAACAGGTGAAACTGGTCCGCACGGGTCTGGAAGAGGGCGAACCTGAACAGCGGACCCGTCAACGGCATCGGCGTTCGCTGGATCGACAACGCTATCCGCCGGGCCTCTTCGATGGCGTCGCCCGAACCGGTCAGGTCATGGAAAGCCAGCTCGATGTCGGAGCATTCGATCGGCCGCTGGAACACCTGACCGTCCGCCTCGACGAAACAAGCCCGCGCCGGTTCGGCTTCTTCAACCGCTTGGCGGATCGCCCACTTCAGGGCGTCACGTTGGACCCTGCCGTCGATCCGGACGAAGAGGCCGATCTGCCACTCCGTGCCGGAGTGGCCCGTCTCCTGCGCGAGCCAGATGTCTAGTTGGCCGCGCGTGAGCGGAAGGGCTTGCTCACCAAGCTGCATCCAACTTCCCAACCATGAGGTTCACCGTTCAAACCCCCGGTTGACTGCAGCCGCTCGACCGAACCCTCCGCAATGCCCGTTCGGTTCCGCGTGATGGAGCGCACGACCGCGGCGCGATCCGCGTGCGGTTCCTCGCCCCTGTTGCCGCCCGTCGCCGACTAAGCCGGGGCCGCGGATGTCGTCATCGAACGGATCGACACACACAGTTTCTCCACCAACTTAGTCAACATGAGTGCAACAGTCTGAAAGATTAATCGAGGGCGAGAATGTGCGCTAGAGGTTTCGAAAAGTCTCACCTGTCTTACAGCACTCCTCTAACCGCGCACAAAAGATACGCAAAGAATGTTTTTGAGCGACAAACCGGATACACGGTTCGGGACGGCCCGCGTGGGACCGTCCCGAACCGGGTGTCGTGCTAGAGCAGGCCGAGCAACTGCAGGTCGGTCACGTACTTGACGATCACCGCCGGCGAGACGTGCGGGATGTCGTTGTCCGTGCCGATCTTGGCTTCCTGCACTGCGGCGCGGAATCGATCGGTCGGGGCGAACGCCCCGGTGGCCGGTTCGGGCGCCTGCAACTGGTTGTAGCCCGGGACTTGCAGCATCTGCAGGACCGAGTGCTTGCGCTGGTGCTCCGGCAACTCGCGCAGCGCGGCCTCGAACCGCTGCAGCCACTCCCCGAAGTCGTCGATGCGCTCGATCGGGTAGCCGGCCTCGATCAGCCAGTCGACGTACTCGTCGATGCCGATGCCGTCGTCGTGCGGGTTCA
>NZ_LZJJ01000331.1:0-1648 GCF_001667625.1 Mycobacterium sp. E1715 | reverse complement strand
GATCTCGGCGTTTTCCCGGCACCACGCGAACGCCGCGCGCAGGTTGTCCATCTCGATGGCGGCCTGCTCGATGCGGCTCTGATGAGCGGTGCGCCCCGGCACGTCGAGCTCTGCTGCCAGCGCAACGTAGTGGTCGCGGTGGCGACCGCGCACGGCGTCGGCCTCACCGGACTCGCCGAGCTTCTCCAGGGCGTACTGGCGAATCGTCTCCAGCATTCGGTAACGCGCGCCGCAGTGCGTATCCTCGGCCACCACGAGGGACTTTTCGATCAACAGTGTGAGCTGGTCGAGTGTCTGATACCGCTCGACGTCACTTTCGCCGCAAACCTCCTGGGCCGCATCGAGATCGAAACCGCCCATGAACACTGCGACGCGGCGGAACAGGACTCGTTCGGGTTCGGTCAGTAGCGCGTGCGACCAGTCGACCGAGGCCCGCAACGTCTGCTGGCGGCGTACGGCTGTTCGCGAACCGCCGGTCAGGAGCCGAAAGCGGTTGCGCAAGCTGTCGAGAATCTGCTCCAACGACAGTGCCCGAACCCGCGCGGCGGCCAGCTCTATCGCCAGCGGGATTCCATCGAGACGCCGGCAGATCTCGATGACCGTTTCCGAATTATCCTTGGTCACAGTAAAATCGGGCCGGACGTGGCGCGCGCGGTCGGAAAAGAGGGTCACCGCCTCGTCAGCCAGGGTCAGTGAGGGCACCGCCCACGCGACCTCGCCGGCCACCCGCAGCGGTTCACGGCTTGTCGCGAGGATGGTCACGCCCGGGCAAGCCGCCAACAGCGCGACCGAGAGCGAGGCGCAGGCGTCGATCAGGTGCTCGCAATTGTCGAGGAGGACGAGCATGCGCCGGCCGGCTACGAAACGTGTGAGCGTGTCGATTGTCGAACGCCCCGCCTGGTCGGGCAGCCCCAACGCTCGCGTCACCGTGACCGGGACAACGCCGGAATCGGCGATGGGCGCCAGGTCGACGTACCACACCCCGTCTTCGAAATCGTCATCGAGCCGGTCCGCAATCTGCACCGCCAGCCGGGTCTTTCCCACGCCGCCGGCGCCCGTGAGCGTCACCAACCGTCCGTCGGTGATGATCCGTCGCACGGCCTCGACCTCGGCGCCGCGGCCGACGAAACTGGTGAATTGCGGCGGAAGATTCAAGCGCCCTGTGTGTTTCGTCGAGCGGAGCGGCGGAAAGTCGTTGCGGAGGTCGGCGTGACAAAGCTGCGTCACCCGTTCGGGCCGCGGCAGATCCCGCAGCGGGTGGGTGCCCAGCTCAAGCATCCACGCGTCGGGAGGCAGCCCGTCGGCGAGCAGGTCGCTCGTCGTGGCCGATAGGACCGTCTGGCCGCCGTGAGCCAGGTCGCGCAGCCGCGCGGCGCGGTTTATCGTCGGCCCGATGTAATTTGCCTCGTCGCGCAGTTGGACCTCGCCGGTATGCAGTCCGATTCGCAGATGGATCGGCGCAAGTGCCGTCAGTTGCAGACCGAGCGCAAACCCGGCCGCGTCGCTCGCCCGGGCGAAGGCGACCACGAAGCTGTCGCCCTCACCCTGTTCGACCGGGCGGACCCCGTTGTGCTCGGTCACCAGGTCCGACACCGCCTGGTCCAGCCGCGTGACGGCGGCGCGCATTTCATCGGGCTGGGTCTGCCAT
>NZ_LZJJ01000330.1:0-29138 GCF_001667625.1 Mycobacterium sp. E1715 | reverse complement strand
CCGCACGCAGCTGCCGCTCGCTCACCGGCCGGGCGACCATCGTCCCCACCGACAGCACCGGCAGGCCCAGCCCGTCGGCCAGCTCGATCGAGATGGCGGCGGTGCCGGCACCCGCATGCGGGCCATTGTCGGTCGGTGCGATCCGCACGCGGACCGCGGTCGCGCCCGCGGCATGCAACGACACGTCCTGCCACGAGAACGGCAACATCACTTCGACGGGCTGGCCCGCCGCCTGCTGGGCCATGATGACGGCATGCATCGCCGCGTCGAGCAACGCCGGGTGCACGCCGAAACCGCCGACGCCTCCCGCCGCGTCCGGCAGCCGCACCTCGGCGAACACCTCGTCTCCGCGGGTCCACGTCGCGGTCAAACCACGAAACGCCGGGCCGTACCCGTAGCCGTGCGCCGCGAGCTGGTCGTAGCCGTCGGCGACCTCCACGGCAACCGCGCCCGCGGGCGGCCACACCGACAGATCGGCGCGGGGCTCGATGGACCGCGAACTCAGCACACCCTCCGCGTGACACACCCACGCCGAACCGGCGTCGGCGCGGGAGAACACCGAGACGGCGCGGCGCCCCGATTCTTCGCTGGGACCGACAACGACCTGCACGGCAACGGAACTGGCCGCGGGCAACATCAGGGGCGCCTGCAATGTGAGTTCGTCGACCACCGAGCAGCCGACTTCGTCGCCGGCCCGGATCGCCAACTCGACGAAACCCGCGCCGGGGAACACCGCGGCACCGGAGACGGCGTGATCGGCCAGCCAGCCCTGCAGGCCGGGCGACAGCCGGCCGGTCAGCAGCACCCCGTCCGAGGCCGGCAGTTCGACGACCGCGCTGAGCAATGCGTGCTCGCTGGTCCCGAGCCCCAGCCCGGCGGCGTCGGCCCCGATGCCCTCGCCGGACAGCCAAAACCTGCGCCGGTCAAAGGCGTAGGTGGGCAGTTCCACGAAGCCCGCCCCGGACAAGACGCCACGCCAGTTCACGCTCACACCGGCCGCGAATGCTGCGGCGGCCGACGTGAGGAAGCGCTCGAGGCCGCCGTCATCGCGGCCCAGGGTGGGAACCACGATGGCCTCGGGGTCGCCGGCCGAGTTTTTCAGGCAGTCGTTGGCGCTGCCTTCGATCCCGGCGATCAGCGCGGGGTGCGGGCTCGATTCGATGAACGTGCGGTACCCGTGCTCGCAGGCGGCGCGCACCGCCTGGTCGAACTGCACGGTCTGCCGAATGTTGCGGTACCAGTAGGCCGCGTCCAAACCGGCTGTGTCCAAACGGCTTCCGGTCACGGTGGAGAAGAAGGCGACACGCGAGGAACGGGGCTCGATACCGGCCAGGGCCTCGGCCAGCTCGTCGCGAATGGCCTCGACCTCGACCGAGTGCGACGCGTAGTCCACGTCGATCCGGCGGGTGCGCAGCTCCAGGTCCACGCAGAAACCGGCGAGTTCGTCGAGCGCGGCCACTTCGCCCGACACGACCACCGCCGAGGGGCCGTTGACGGCGGCGATGCTGACACGGTTGCCGTAGGGCGCCAACAACTCCCGTGCGCGTTCGGTGCTGCACGCGATGGACAGCATGCCTCCGGAGTGGGCCATCGACCGCAACAACTTGCTGCGCAGCGTGACCACCTGAGCGGCGTCGCGCAGCGACAGCGCGCCGGCGACGAACGCGGCGGCGATCTCTCCCTGCGAATGGCCGATCACCGCGTCGGGGCTGACGCCGACCGACTTCCACAGTTCGGCCAGCGACACCATCACCGCGAACAGCACCGGCTGCACGACGTCCACCCGGTCCAAGCCCGGGGCGTCCGCGTTGCCGCGCAGCACGTCGATCAGCGACCAGTCGACGAATTCCGCGAAGACTTCCGCGCACGCGTCGATCTGGTGCGCGAATACCGGTGCGGTGTCGAGCAATTCGATCCCCATACCCAGCCATTGCGAGCCTTGGCCGGGGAACACGAAGACGTTCTTGCCCGCGGGTGGCGCGCTGCCCTGGATGACCGAACCGGCCGGGTCCTGAATATCTGAGGCGGTCAACTCGTCGAGCCCGGCCAGCAATCGATCCCGATCGGCACCGACGACGACGGCCCGGTGCTCGAAGGTGGCGCGGCCGGCCAACGACCAGGCCACGTCGGCGACGTCGATCTCGTCGTGGCCGCGCAGGTGCCCGGCCAACCGGGCGGCCTGAGACCTCAACGCCGACAGTGACTTTGCCGACAACGCCCACGGCACCGTCGCGGGCTTCGGGCGGTCGGTCAGCGGCTCGGGCGCCGGGACCGCCTCGATGATCACGTGTGCGTTGGTGCCGCTGATCCCGAACGACGACACCCCGGCCCGTTGTACGTGGCGATTCGCGGGCCAGGGCCGCGCCTCGGTCAGCAACGAGACCGATCCCGCCGACCAATCGACGTGCGGGCTGGGCACGTCCACATGCAGTGTCGCCGGCAGCATTTCGTGACGCATGGCCTGGACCATCTTGATCACGCCCGCCACGCCCGCGGCGGCCTGGGTATGGCCCATGTTCGACTTGATCGAGCCCAGCCACAGGGGCTCGGGCCGGTCCTGGCCGTACGTCGCCAACAACGCCTGGGCCTCGATGGGGTCGCCCAGCGTGGTGCCTGTTCCGTGGCCTTCCACCACGTCGACGTCTGCCGTCGACAGGCCGGCATTGGCCAGCGCCGCCCGCACCACCCGCTGCTGCGAGGGGCCGTTGGGCGCGGTCAGCCCGTTCGATGCGCCGTCCTGATTGACCGCCGAGCCGCGCACCAGCGCCAGCACCGGATGGCCCAACCGCCTGGCATCCGAGAGCCGCTCGACGACGAGCATCGCCCCGCCCTCCGACCAGCCGACTCCGTCGGCAGCCCCGGCGTACGCCTTGGACCGGCCGTCGGGGGCCAGCCCTCGGTGGCGGCTGAACTCGACGAAGACCGTCGGGGTGGCGTTGACGGTCGCGCCCCCGGCCAGCGCCAGATCGCACTCCCCCGAGCGCAACGACTGAACCGCCATGTGCAACGCGACCAACGACGACGAACACGCCGTGTCCACCGACACCGCCGGGCCCTCGAGTCCCAGCACATACGAGACCCGACCGGAGGCGACGCTGGAGGTCATGCCGGTCAGGCGGTAGCCCTCGATCTCCTCGGCGAGCATGCCGTAGCCCTGGACGATAAGCCCGGCGAACACCCCGGTCGCGCTGCCCCGCAGCCCGCTCGGGTCGATGCCGCCCCGTTCCAAGGCCTCCCAAGACAGTTCCAGCAGCATCCGATGTTGCGGGTCCATCGCGAGTGCCTCGCTCGGAGCGATGCCGAAAAAGGCCGGATCGAAGTCGGCGACACCGTCCACGAAACCGCCGGTCCGCGCGTAGGTCTTGTGGCGGGCGTCGGGGTCCGGGTCGTACAGGCTCGCCAGGTCCCAGCCGCGATCGTTGGGGAAATCGGTGATCACATCGCGGCCGTCGGCCACCATCTGCCACAGGTCTTCTGGTGTCTCGACTCCGCCGGGGAAGCGGCAGGACATACCGACGATCGCGATCGGCTCGCTCGACCGCTCCAGCAGCGCACGGTTGGTGCGTTTCAGGCGCTCGACCTGGACCAGCGCTTTGCGCAGCGCTTCGGTCGCATGCTGGAGTTGATCCACCATCACTACCTCTCGCCTAACTTGGCCGTCAGCTGCCCCGATGCGACTCTCGCCGAGTCACGGAATTTGCTGCACGATGCGATGCCGTGCCGCTCTCCGGCCCAAGAATGTCGCTGGTGAGTATGGCCAACTCTGACGGTATTTCAAAACGCCCGATGCTCCCGACTGCTACGGGAGAACCGGCATCGGCGTGAGGCACGCCTTGTCCAAGGGGATCCGGAACGCGCCGTTGCGCCCGCGGGTGCCGGGGCATCTCACGACCCCGGTACGCCGGGATACAACTGACGCGCCGTCCATGGCGCGACTGTACCCGGCTATGCATCGGCAGTGGTCAGGACGGCTCAGACGCCCACCCGGCGCCAGCCGTCGGCCGCCCGGGCGGCCCTGATCAGCAGGTCGCACAGTTCGCGCAGTTCGGTCGCCTGCGCTCCCTCGTCGAGGGCGGTGGCGACATCCTCCGCCGCGCACCGCACCTGGTAGACCCGGTCGGACAGGTCGGCGGCGTCGTCGGCCGAAAGGACCACCGCGTCGGGAGGCAAGGCCAGCGAGGCGCCGGCACCGCCCCGGGTCAACGAGGCGCGTTGTTCGTACGCCCGCTGCCGGCACGACTGGCGGCAGTACTGGCGGCGGCGTCCCATCCCGGCGTCGGACACGTCTCGACCGCACCAACGGCACGGCTGCGGGCGGGGACGGCGGCTCACGCCTGCCGACTTTAGTCGGGATTGCGCGGCGATCCCGGTATCATTGAAGGTCGCGTCGCGTACGCCGGCCACCCGACCGGGGAACTACGCAGACCGCCGCAACGTTTGCCAAGCGGACAGAATTGCATTACAGCAGCCCGAAGTTCAGTAGACGTAGAGGAGTAGCAACATGGCTGATCGCGTCCTTAGAGGCAGTCGCCTCGGAGCCGTGAGCTACGAGACCGACCGCAATCACGACCTCGCCCCACGTCAGCTCGCGAAGTACCGCACCGAGAACGGCGAAGAGTTCGAGGTCCCTTTCGCCGACGACGCTGAAATTCCCGGCACGTGGCTGTGCCGCAACGGCTTGGAAGGCACCCTGATCGAGGGCGACCTGCCCGAGCCGAAGAAGGTGAAGCCCCCGCGCACGCACTGGGACATGTTGCTGGAGCGGCGCAGCGTCGAAGAGCTCGAAGAGCTGCTCAAGGAGCGGCTCGAAATCATCCGGACACGCCGCCGCGGCTGACCTCAGACCGCTTTAGCTGCGGTTGTCGGCGCGCTGGGTGCCGGCGCGGGTCTTGCGGCCCTCGATGCCCCATCGGGTGACCTTCATCAGCGCCTCGCGGATGTTCGATCCGCTCATCTTGGAGACGCCGAGTTCGCGCTCGGTGAAGGTGATCGGCACCTCGACGATGACGAACCCGCTGCACACGGTGCGCCAGGTCAGGTCGATCTGGAAGCAGTAGCCCTTGGAGTCCACCGCCTCGAGACCGATCGCCTCGAGGACTTCCCGCCGGTAGGCGCGGTAGCCGGCGGTGATGTCGTGGACACCGATCCCCAGCGCGAGCCGCGCGTAGGTGTTGGCCGTCCAGGACAGCGCCCAGCGCCGCCATGGCCAGTTCCGCACCGACCCGCCCTCGACGTAGCGGGATCCGATGGCCAGGTCGGCTCCGGCGTCGACCGCGTCCAGCAGACGGTGAAGCTGCTCGGGCGCGTGGCTGCCGTCGGCATCCATCTCGACCAGCACCGAGTAGTCGCGGCTCAGACCCCACGCGAAGCCCGCCAGGTACGCCGCGCCCAGGCCGTCCTTGGCGGTGCGGTGCATCACGTGGGTGCGGCCCGCGTCGGCGGCCGCCAGCTCCTCGGCGAGCTCGCCGGTGCCGTCCGGGCTGCTGTCGTCGACGATCAGCAGGTGGACGTGGGGGCACGCGTCCTTCAGCCGCCGGTGGATGACCGGCAGGTTCTCCCGCTCGTTGTAGGTGGGGATGATCACCAGGACACGCTCGCTGGGACGATTCCCCGGGCCGCGGGGCGCCGGCTGGCCGGTGGTCATGTAGCTCCTCTGTGTCGCCCGAAATTACGCGACGGTCGTCGGCCGCCCTCGTGGAGCGGAGTGTAGTCACCGCCGTCGCCCGGCGGCGCCTGGTCCCCGCCCTCGGCGGGCGGACTGTCCTCGTCAAGCGGGGCTTCACCCGAGGGCGCACCGGTGTCTGGGGATTCGTTCGGGGCCTCGGACCTCCGACGAACCGGACGCGCGAACCAACCATTCTGCCGTATCCCGGCCAGGATCGCCCCCGCGGCCACCGCGACCAGGAGCCATTGCAGGATGGGACCCCAGCGGGTCGCCGGCGTCAGTTTTGTCTTCAGGCGCACCTGTATGTCCAGGTAATCGGGCTGGAAGAAGTCGGTGCGCACCAGCTCGGCGCCGTCGGGGGCGATCACGGCGCTGATCCCGGTGGTGCCCGCGACCAGCACATAACGATCGTGCTCGACGGCCCGCACCTTGGCGAAGCCCAGCTGTTGTTCGCTCATCGTCTTGTTGAAGGTGGCGTTGTTGCTCGGCACGGCCAACAATTGGGCGCCATTCAGGACGGCTTTGCGCGGGACGCGGTCGAAGATCACTTCCCAGCAGGTGGCCACCCCGATCGGCACCCCGGCGATGTGCACGACGTCGCTGCCCGGGCGGGGCACCATGTTCCCGGCTCGGTTGGCGTAGCCGGATAGGTGCTTGAACAGCCACGGCATCGGCAGGTATTCGCCGAACGGCTGCACGATCTCTTTGTCGTGCCGATCGGCGGGCCCCGTCGACGGATTCCACACGATCATCGTGTTGGTGTATTGGGGGTTCTCCGGTGGGCTGCCGGGCAGCTCCGAGACCGTGCCGATCAGGATCGGCGCGCCGATCGCGGTCGCCGCCTGTGAGATTTCCAGCGCGGCGTCGACGTTGGCCAGGGGGTCGATGTCGGAGGAGTCCTCCGGCCAGATGACGAACTGGGGTTGTGGCGCCTGCCCCGCGCGCACATCCTCCGCCAGCCGCAGCGTCTCGCGGACGTGGTTGTCGAGGACCGCCCGGCGTTGCGCGTTGAAGTCGAGCCCGAGTCGCGGCACGTTGCCCTGCACCAGGGCGACGGTGACCGAGGGCTCGCCGCCCGACCCGGTGCCGGCGTGCCGAACCTGCGGCCAGACGACGACGGATGCGAACAGCACCAGGCAGATGCAGACGCCGGGCAGCACCACCGCAGGCGGTGCCGCATCGGCGTTGGCCGCCTCCTCTTCGCCGGCACCGCGGTGCGCCCGGTTGCCGGTGCGCCACCACTTGACGATCTCCAGTTCGATCGCGGTCGCGCTGAACCCGATCAGCACGATCGCCAATGAGAGCAGCGCGGGCCCCCCTAGCTTGGCCAACGGCAGGAACGGGCCCTGCGCTTGTCCGAATGCCACCACTCCCCACGGGAATCCGCCGAACGGGACGATCGATTTCAGCCACTCCTGGGCCGCCCACACCAGCGCGAACCAGACGGGCCAGCCCGGCAGCCCGCGCACGAGCACGGCGCACAGGCCGAATAGCGCGGGAAACAGCGCACACGTCATCGCCAGCACCATCCAGGGCACGGCGCCGACGAGCGTGCTGACCCAGGGCAGCAGCGGAAGATAGAACGCCAGCCCGAACAGGAACCCGTAGCCCAGACCACCGGCCGGAGTTGTCGCCGGATGCTTGAGCACCCAGGCCAGCAGCGAGGCCGCAACGACCGCGGCCCACCACCAATTCAGCGACGGGAAGCTGGTGAACAGCAGAACGCCGCCCCCGATGGCGCACGCCAACCGGGTCAGCCGCGGCAGCATGGCCGCCCGGACGCCGGGCAGCCGCGCGAGCGTTCCCGCCCCCAGCGCCGCGAGCGCCGGCCGCAGTCGGTGCGTGAGCGGCACGGCGCCCGGTTCCGCGGCGGCGTCACCGGCCCCGGACTCCGGGGCGATGTCGGCGGGATCGTCGTCGCGATCCGATTCGGCTTCGTCGCCGATCGGGTCGGTGTCCGGGGGGACCGCCAGGTCGCCGGCCGCCGGGTCGGGCTCGTCGGCTGGGCCGGGGCGGTCTTTCCGGCCGAACCATTCCCTAGCCATGGATGACAGCGCCCCGATGCACCGTTCGCCGGCACCGCGGCAAGGCGTCGGTCGGGCCCAGGCGCGGCAAGGCCGGGACCCGGGCGCGCGGGTCCGTCGACCAGCGCTGAACGGCGTCGCGGGGCGCGTGGACCTCCAGGGCCGCGGCGTCCCAGACGGCGTAGGAGGCCGGCGCGCCCGGCACCAGGGTTCCCGTCCTGCCGTCGTCGATGCCGGCGGCGCGCCAGCCGCCGCGGGTCGCGGCGGCGAACGCCGCCCGCGCGGAGACCCCGCTGCCCGGCGTGTGGTGGTTGACCGCCGCGCGCACGCTCGCCCACGGGTCGAGGCCCGTGACCGGCGCATCGGAACCAAGCGCGAGGGGCACGCCTTGCGATGCTAACAGCGCAAACGGATTGAGCCGACGGCCTCGTTCGGCGCCGAGACGCCGCGCGTACATGCCGTCGGCGCCGCCCCACAGCGCGTCGAAGTTGGGCTGCACGCTGGCGATCACGCCCCATTGCCCGAGGCGGCCTGCCTGCTCGGCGGTGACCATTTCAAGGTGCTCCAACCGGTGCCCGCACCGGGCGACGGCAACCGCCCCGAGGTCGGCGACGACCCGTTCGAGGGCCGTCACCACCGCCGACACCGCGGCATCGCCGATGACATGGAAGCCGGCGGTCACCTCGGCCTCGGTGCACGCGCGCAGGTGCGCCTCGACGAGGTCGGGGTCGAGGTAGCAGGTGCCGAACCGGTCCGCGGCGTCGGCGTAGGGCTCGTGCAGCCAGGCGGTGCGGGACCCGAGCGCGCCGTCGACGAACAGGTCGCCGGCCAGCCCGCGGGCTCCGGTCTCCTCGATGAGCGCGCGCGCCCGTGCCGGGGTGCTCACGGCCTCACCCCAGTAGCCGGTCACCTCGACGCCCTGATCGAGCGACCGCAGCCGCAGCCAGTCGTCGAGGCCGCCGATCTCGGGTCCGGCGCATTCGTGCACCGCGACGATGCCTGCCGCCGCGGCGGCCCGCAGGGCGGCCGTGCGGGCTTCGGCGAGCTGCTCGGGCGTGAGCATGTCGCGGGCGGCGGCGCGGACCAGATGGTGCGCGTCGGCGGTGAGCGGCCGGTCGGGATGGAAGCCGCCGGCCGCCGGCAGGTCCGCGATGCGCCGGCGCAGGGCCGTCGAGGCCAGCGCGGAGTGGACGTCGACTCTGGACAGGTAGGCGGGCCGGTCACCCAGGACGGCGTCGAGGTCCGCGGTGGTTGGCGCGCTGTTCTCGGGCCACGAGGACTCGTCCCACCCGTGGCCCCAGACGGGAAGGCCCGGGTGGGCCGCCGCGTAATCGGCCACCAGCTGGAGGCACTGCTCTCTCGAGCCGGCCGCGCGCAGGTCGAGGCCGCTGAGCGTCAGGCCGGTGGCGGTGAGGTGGATGTGGCTGTCCACGAATCCCGGCGCCACAAAACCGCCGTCCACGTCGTCGATGTCAGCGTCGGGAAACAGGCCGCGGCCGACGTCGTCGCTGCCCAGCCAGGCGATGACGTCGCCTCGCACCGCCATGGCGGTGGCGTCCGGATGGCTCGGGCTGTGCACCCGGCCATTGACCAACAGCGTGGTGGGCGTGTGGCTCACAGGGCAAAACTACGTGGGCTTCGGGGCGGGGCGATCAGTCCCAGGCGGGCCGGCCCGGGAATCCGCCGCGCACCGGCTCGTTCTCGAGGGCGGCCGGGCGGTAGTCCCGGACGTCGACGACCTCGCCGTCGATGTAGCCGTCTTGCGCGGGGCCGCCGGTCTGACGCGCGCCGGCGCCGAACAGAGTCGTGTCGGCGAGCAGCGGCATGCGCCGCCGCAGTCCGCGCATCGCGATCGCGGCCAAACCGGGCCCGACGGCCGACCGTACGGGTCGCACCATCAGCAACAGCCCCAGCGCCGTTGTCACGAGGCCGGGTACCAAGACCAGCAGGGTGGCCAGCGAGACCAGCGTCCCGTCCCGCACCGCGGTGCGCGGCTCTGCGAGACCCGAGCGGAGGTCGCCGACCTGGCGCAGCAGGTGCGAGCCCATCATCGGCACCAGGAGGCCCCATCCGAGCAGGAAGGTGCCCGCCAATGCCAGCAGCGTCCAACCCCACCCGATCGTCGAGACCAGGGCGATGATCGCCGCCAGCTCGACGACGGCGTAGCCGAGAAACAGCCGTGACAGCATGTCAGGGCAACGTACGCCGACCGCGTCGAAGTTCCCATGGTGGTGTCCGGGGCGATTGCAGTTAGATGACGCTATGACCACGATTGAGATCGACACGCCCGACGGACCGATCGACGCGCTGCTGGACCTTCCCTCGGGTCAGGGCCCGTGGCCGGGCGTCGTCGTGATTCATGACGCGTTCGGATACGGCAGGGATAAGGAGTCGACGAACAAGCGCATCGCCCAGGCCGGCTATGTGGCGATCACCCCCAACATGTACGCGCGGGGCGGCCGGATGCGCTGCATCACCCGGGTGATGAAGGAGCTGCAGACGCAGCGCGGCCGCGCCCTATCGGACATCCTGGCGGCGCGCGATCACCTGAAAGCCATGCCGGAATGTTCCGGCCAGGTCGGCATCGCGGGGTTCTGCATGGGCGGCCAGTTCGCATTGGTCATGTCTCCCAAGGGTTTCGGCGCTTCCGCCCCGTTCTACGGCGCTCCCCTGCCCCGCAACCTCGACAAGACGCTGGACGGGGCGTGCCCGATCGTGGCCAGTTTCGGCGCCAAGGACCCGCTGGGACGAGGCGCGCCCGAGAAGCTGCGCGAGACCATCGCCAGGAAGAACATCACTGCCGATGTGAAGGTCTATCCCGGTGTGGGGCATAGCTTTGCCAACGACCTGCCGGCCCAGCCACTGCTGCGGATCACCGGTTTCGGCTACGACGAGGCGGCCACGGAGGACGCTTGGCGCCGGGTGTTCGCGTTCTTCGGCGAGCACTTGGCGGCGGGCGCGACGACGTAGCTGCGTCATTTGAGCTTTCGCGACAAGACCGTCGCGAACGTGTGCGTGTCTCCGGGCCAGCGCGCCGACACGTAGTCGCCGTCGTCGACGACGAACGCGGGCCGCGGGTCGGTCGCGGTGTCGCGCGCCATGCCGGAGGTCTTGCGCCGCCAGTCCGGTGAACCGCGCACCACGTCGCGAAAGTCCGCCGGATCTTCAAGCGCACGAGTCACTTCCGCCTGCACCGACATGTACCCTTCCGCCTGGCCGGGTTCCTCGGTGTAGGTGCGGTAGTAGTCTCGGTCCCAGAACCGGGTGACACGCGTCAACCGCCACGCCAGGCGCTCCATCGCCCACGTCAGGGCCGTGGTCTGGTGCCCGTAGAGCACCGAGCGGCCCGTCTCGGGGTCGACGCTGCGCGCCGCGAGCAGCACGCCGTGACAGATGGCGCCGACGACCATGCCGCGTTTGAAGGCGTCCACCACAAGCCGATGCAGGATGTGGCTGTCGACGTAGCTGCGCATTCCGCGGGCCCGATGCCCGCCGGGCAGCAGCAGCGCGTCGATGCCGTCGAGGGCGGCCTGGGCCCACGCGACCGGGCGCTGAAACTCGTTTGACGCCAACATGTCCCGATAGGCGCCGCGCCCGGCCTTGTTCGCCCGCAGCATCAGACCGATGACGGGAATGGCCCCCAGCACCGGCAGGGCGGACCAGAGGTCCAGGCCACGGCCGCTCACCATGATGTCGTCCGCCGCGCCGGGCGTTCCGCTCTCGGTGGCGAACACCACCCGATGCCCGTCGTCGGTCAGGACGCGCCAACTGACCGCGACCTCGGTCGGGTCGAAGTCGCGGTCCGGGATCGGGACGAGAACGGTGCCCATGGCCCTTACGTCGGGGACACCCTGAGTTCGAGGCCGACGTTGTTCTCCATGCCGCCGCGCAGCTTGCTGAAGAGGTTGAAGACCTTACCGAGGATGCCGTAGCGCTTGCCGATGGCGTCGTACACGGCGGCGGTCTGCGACTTGTCGAGGATGGCGGCGGTGCCTTCGACTTCCTCGCTGGTCGGTTTGCCCTGCATGGTACAAGTGGCCAGCGTGACCCGCGGAGTGTTGCGGATCCGCTTGACCTTCCACGACTTTTCTCCGGTGATCACCAGCAGCCGATCCTGGTCGGCGGCGGCCCAGATCGGCGTCGGCTTGGGCTTGCCGTCCTTGGTGAACGTGGTCAGCAGGATGTATTGCGCCTTGGCGAGATCGGCGAAGGTGGGTGTCACGGTGTCAACCTACGCCCCGTAGCCCGCCCGTGCCGAGTGTGCGGGCAACCGCACGTTCGCTGCCGAGTGTGCGGCTAGCCGCACACTCGCGTCAGGGATCAGCCCTCCAGGTCCCCCTCGGTTTCCAACAGCGCCTGGCGCAGGCCGTCGAGGGTATCCGGTTGCGGCTGTTCCCACATGCCGCGGCCGGCGGCCTCCAGCAGTCGTTCGGCCATGCCGTGCAGCGCCCAGGGATTGGACTCCGCCATGAATTTCCGGTTCTCGGGATCCAGCACGTAGCTCTGGGTGAGCTGCTCGTACATCCAGTCCGCCATCACGCCCGCGGTCGCGTCATAGCCGAACAGGTAATCCACCGTCGCCGCCATCTCGAACGCACCCTTGTAGCCGTGCCGGCGCATCGCCGCCATCCAGCGCGGATTGACCACTCGGGCGCGAAACACCCGCGTCGTCTCCTCGGACAGCGTCCGCGTCCGAATCGCGTCGGGCCGGATGTTGTCACCGATGTAGGCGGCCGGCGCCTGCCCGGTCAACGCCCGCACCGTGGCCACCATCCCGCCGTGGTATTGGAAATAGTCGTCCGAGTCGGCGATGTCGTGTTCCCTGGTGTCGGTGTTCTTGGCGGCCACCGCGATCCGCCGGTACTGACGATTCATGTCGTCGACCGCCTCGCGGCCGTCCAGGTCGCGGCCGTAGGCGAAGCCACCCCACGCGGTGTACACCTGCGCCAGGTCGGCGTCGTCGCGCCAGTTGCGGCTGTCGATCAGCTGTAGCAACCCGGCGCCGTAAGTTCCCGGCTTGGAGCCGAAAATCCTTGTCGTGGAGCGGCGCTGGTCGCCGTGCTGCGCCAGGTCGGCCTGCGCGTGCGCCCGCACGTAGTTGTCGTCGGCCGGCTCGTCGAGCCCGGCGACCAGCCGCACCGCGTCGTCGAGCATCGTCACCACGTGCGGGAAGGCGTCGCGGAAGAACCCGGAGATCCGCACGGTCACGTCGATGCGCGGACGGCCCAGCTCGGCGAGCGGTATGGCGGTGAGGTCGACGACGCGCCGCGACGCGTCATCCCAAACCGGCCGAACTCCCAGCAGCGCAAGCACTTCGGCGATGTCGTCGCCTGCGGTGCGCATCGCCGAGGTGCCCCACACCGAGAGCCCCACCGACTGCGGCCATTGCCCATGGTCGTCGCGGTAGCGGGTCAGCAGCGAATCCGCCAGGGCCACGCCGGCCTCCCAGGCCAGCCGCGAGGGCACCGCCTTGGGGTCGACGGAGTAGAAGTTGCGGCCGGTGGGCAGCACGTTGACCAGACCGCGCAGTGGTGAGCCCGACGGGCCGGCCGGGATGAAGTGGCCGTCCAACGCGTCGAGCACCTGGTCGATCTCGGCCGCAGTGCCGGCCAGGCGGGGCACCACCTCGGTGGCGGCGAACCGGAGCACCGCCGCGATCTCGCGGTTGTCGGTGATGCGGTCGGCGGCGTCGGGCTCCCAGCCGCTGGCCTGCAGCGCCGCGATGAGTCCGCGGGCCGCTGCCTCGGCCGAGTCGACCGATGCGCGTTCGTCGGTACCGTCCTCGGCAAGGCCCAGCGCCTGCCGCAATCCCGGGATGGCCTGCTCTCCCCCGAACAGCTGGCGGGCGCGCAGGATCGCCAGCACAAGGTCGAGTTCGGTTTCCCCCGAAGGCTTTTGGCCCAGTACATGCAGTCCGTCACGGATCTGCACGTCCTTGATCTCGCAGAGCCAGCCGTCGACATGCAGCAGCATGTCGTCGAACGAATCCTCGGGGGGCCGCTCAGTCAGCCCGAGATCGTGGTCCATCTTGGCGGCCCGGATCAGGGTCCAGATCTGTTGGCGGATGGCGGGCAGCTTGCCGGGGTCGAGCGCGGCGACGTTCGCGTGCTCGTCGAGCAATTGCTCCAGCCGGGCGATGTCGCCGTAGGTTTCGGCGCGCGCCATCGGCGGAATGAGATGGTCGACCAGGACCGCGTGCGCCCGCCGCTTGGCCTGGGTGCCCTCACCCGGATCGTTCACCAGGAAGGGGTAAATCAGGGGCAGGTTGCCCAGCGCGGCGTCGGATCCGCAGGCGGCCGACATGCCCAACGTCTTGCCGGGCAGCCATTCCAGGTTGCCGTGCTTGCCCAGGTGCACCACGGCGTGCGAACCGAACCCGGCGTCGAGCCAGTGGTAGGCGGCCAGGTAGTGGTGGCTGGGTGGCAGGTCGGGGTCGTGGTAGATCGCCACCGGGTTCTCGCCGAAACCGCGGGGCGGCTGCACCATCAGCACCAGGTTGCCGGCTTGCATTGCGGCGATGACGATTTCACCGTCGGGGTCTCGTGTGCGATCGACGAAGAGGTCCCCGGGCGGCGGGCCCCAATGCCGTGTCACCGCGTCGGTCAGATCGGCGGGCAGGGTGGCGAACCAGTCCCGATAGTCCTTGGCGGACAGGCGGATCGGGTTGCCCGCCAATTGCCCGTCGGTGAGCCAGTCGGGGTCCTGACCCCCCCGTTCGATCAAGGCGTGGATCAGGGCGTCGCCGTCGTCGGCGTCGACGCCGGGGATTTCGCCCACCTGGTACCCGCGCTCGCGCATCGCGCGCAGCAGCGCGACCGCGCTGGCGGGCGTGTCCAGCCCCACCGCGTTTCCGATCCGCGCGTGCTTGGTCGGATAGGCCGAGAACACCAGGGCCACCCGTTTGTCGGCCGGGGCGACGTGGCGCAGCCGCGCGTGCCGGACTGCCAGCCCCGCGACCCGTGCGCACCGCTCCGGGTCGGCAACGTAGGAGATCAGGCCGTCGTCGTCGATCTCCTTGAAGGAGAACGGGACCGTGATGATGCGGCCGTCGAACTCGGGCACCGCCACCTGGGTGGCCACATCGAGCGGGCTCAGCCCGTCGTCGTTTTCGCTCCACTGGGCCCGAGAGCTGGTTAGGCACAGTCCCTGCAGGATCGGAATGTCCAGGGCCGCAAGGTGTTCGACGTTCCAGCTGTCGTCGTCGCCACCGGCGGACGCCGTGGCCGGCTTCAGTCCCCCGGCAGCCAGGACGGTGACCACCATGGCGTCGGCGTCCCCCAGCCGTTGCAGCAGTTCGGGTTCGGCGGTCCGCAGCGACGCACAGTAGACCGGCAGCGGCCGCGCGCCGGCGTCCTCGATGGCCCGGCACAGCGCCTCGACGTAGCCGGTGTTGCCGGCCAGCTGTTGCGCGCGGTAGTACAGGACGGCGATCGTGGGGCCGTCGGACTCGCCGGGGTGTGACCGCTCCAGCTCGCCCCAGGTCGGTGTCACGACGGGCGGGCTGAACCCGAACCCCGTCATCAGCACGGTGTCGGACAGGAAGGCGTGCAGCTGGCGGAGGTTCTCGACGCCGCCGTGCGCCAGATAGATGTGCGCCTGCACCGCGATGCCGGCGGCGAGCGTGGACAGCCCGGTCAGCTCGGCGTCGGCGGCCTGCTCACCGCTGACCAACACGGTGGGCACGCCGCTGGCGACCACGCTGTCGATCCCGCTCTGCCAGGCGCGGTAACCGCCGAGGATGCGAACCACCACGATCGACGCGCCGGCGAGCAGTTCCGGCAGTTCGCTTTCATCCAGGCGCGAAGGGTTGGCCCACCGATAATTTCTTCCGCTGGCGCGGGCGCTGATCAGGTCCGTGTCGGACGTCGACAGCAAAAGGATGGTCGGCTCAGCCACCCCTCATTCGTACCGTAGGGTCGCCGCGATCCGGTCGGCGACCTCTCCGGCGACCCGCAGCGCCTCGTCGCTCTTACCCGGCTCGTAGCGATCCGCGGCGGCGTCGTAGTCGGCGCCCGCGATGGACCCGTGGTCGGCCGCCAGCTCCACCAACTCCACCGGCCAGCCGGCCCGTCGCAAGGCGGCGGCGAAGTCCCTGCTGGCCGTCACCGGGACGACATCGTCGGCCAGGCCGTGCAGCAACGTGAAGGGTGTGCCGCCGCCCTCCGGCGTCAACGCCCCGGTCGGCACCCGGCCGGTGAGCGGGTCGGGCACCATGAAAGCCCCGGCGAGGCAGACGGTGTGCGCCAAGGGGACGTCGCCGCGAAGCGTCAGGCCCGCCGCGGCGCACCCACCCATGGACCACCCGACCAGCACGATGCCGTCGGGGTCGCCGGCACGTTCCCGGGTGAAGTCGAGCGACCGCAGCAGGTCTGCGCGCCCGCCGTCGTCGGCGTGGGAGTTCCAGTCCGGTGCGACCGCCGCCGCGCCACGTTCGGCGAGCAGGCGGGCGAGCGGACCGAAGGCCGCGCGCGCGTCGGTCTGCATGCCGTGCCATAACAGGACCGTGGGGCGAGTGGAGTCGCCGTAGACATCAGCCAAGCGGCCCGGGGCGTATTCGACCGTCTGCATGCGGACGAGGGTGCCCCGGATCCCGAGACCCCAATCGTGAGGCGGACCAGGCCCGTACCGTGGACGCGTGCCCAGATCCCGCGACACCGACGCATGCCCGGGTGCGCTACAGGTGCACCGGGCCGCCGACGGCGCCCTGGCGCGGATCCGGCTGCCCGGCGGCGTGCTGACGGCCGCCCAGCTCGCCGCGCTGGCACGGGTGGCCACCGAATTCGGTTCGGCGACGCTCGAGCTCACCGCGCGCGGCAACGTGCAGCTGCGCGGGATCACCGATGTGACGGCGGCGGCCGAGGCCATCGCCGACGCGGGGCTGTTGCCCTCGGCGACCCACGAGCGGGTACGCAACATCGTCGCTTCGCCGCTATCCGGCCGGGCTGGCGGGACTGTCGACGTGCGTCCGTGGATCACCGAGCTGGACGAGGCGATCCGCGCCGAGCCGAGCCTGGTCGAGCTGGGCGGGCGCTTTTGGTTCAGCCTCGACGACGGGCGCGCCGACGTTTCCGGCCTGTGCGCCGACGTCGGTGTGCACGCGCTTCCCGATGGCTGGGCGTTGTTGCTCGCCGGACGCGACACCGGCGTCCGGCTGACGGCCGGCGAGGTGATCGAGACGCTGGTCATGATCGCGACACGTTTCGCAGCGACACGTGGAAGCGCTTGGCGTGTCAAGGAATTGGACGACATCGAAAGCCTGTTGCCCGGCGCGGAACTGGGCGCCGTCGCCTTTCCCGCGGTCACCAGGCCGCCGGTGGGCTGGATCAACCAGGACTGGCCCGGCCAAGAAGGCAGGGTGGCGCTCGGCGCCGCGGTGCCGCTCGGGGTGCTGTCCGCGCGGGTCGCGGAATTCCTGGCGGCGATCGAGGCGCCGCTGGTGATCACACCCTGGCGCTCGGTGCTGGTGTGCGATCTCGACGAGGGCATCGCCGACGTCGCGCTGCGGGTGCTGGCCCCGCTGGGTCTGGTGTTCGACGAGAACTCCCCCTGGCTGAACGTCAGCGCCTGCACCGGCAGCCCCGGATGCGCGCATTCGCTGGCCGATGTCCGGGCCGACGCGGCCGCGGCGCTGGGCGGGGATGCGGGAGTGCATCGCCATTTCGTCGGCTGCGACCGCGCGTGCGGCAGCCCGCTGACCGGCGAGGTGCTGCTGGCGACTGGCGACGGATACCGCCAGCTACGCGGTGACCGCAAGCGCGGCGAAGCCGGGCGAAGCGGGTCGCCGCCAGGACCTTAGGGTAAGCGGGTGCTCGACTACATCCGCGACGCAGCTGAGATCTATCGGCAGTCGTTCGCGGCCATTCGGGCCGAAGCCGACCTGGCCCGCTTCCCGGACGACATCGCGCGGGTGGTGGTGCGCTTGATCCACACCTGCGGGCAGGTCGACATCGCCGAGCACGTCGCCTACACCGACGACGTCGCCGCGCGCGTCGGCGCCGCCCTGCGCGGCGGCGCGCCGGTGCTGTGCGATTCGTCGATGGTGGCCGCCGGGATCACCGGCGCGCGGCTGCCGGCCGGCAACGAGGTGGTGTCGCTGGTGGCCGACCCGCGCGCCGCGGACCTGGCCTCGCGCAGGCACACCACCCGATCGGCGGCCGGGGTGGAGCTGTGGGCCGATCGGCTGCCCGGCGCCGTGCTGGCCATCGGCAACGCGCCCACCGCCCTGTTCCGGTTGCTCGAGCTGGTCGACGAAGGGATTTCCCCGCCGGCCGGAGTCCTGGGCGGGCCGGTCGGATTCGTCGGGTCGGCCCAGTCCAAACAGGAGCTCATCGACCGTCCGCGCGGGATGTCGTATCTGGTGGTGCGGGGCCGCCGCGGTGGCAGCGCCATGGCCGCCGCCGCGGTCAATGCGATCGCGAGCGACCGCGAATGACCACGCGGGGCACTCTCTGGGGTGTCGGGCTGGGACCCGGCGACCCGGAGCTGGTGACCGTCAAGGCGGCGCGGGTGATCGGCGAGGCCGACGTGGTGGCCTACCACAGCGCCCGGCACGGCCGCAGCATCGCGCGCGGGATCGCCGAACCGTACCTGCGGGCCGGGCAGATCGAGGAGCACCTGATCTATCCGGTGACCACCGAGGTGACCGACCACCCCGGCGGCTACGCCGGGGCCCTCGAGGACTTCTACGTGGAAGCCAGCGCGCGCATCGCCGCTCATCTCGACGCGGGCCGCGATGTGGCGCTGCTCGCCGAGGGCGACCCGCTGTTCTACAGCTCCTACATGCACCTGCACACCCGGCTGACGCAGCGGTTCAACGCCGTCATCGTGCCGGGGGTTACGTCGGTGAGCGCCGCGTCGGCGGCCATCGCGACGCCGTTGGTGGCCGGCGACGAGGTGCTCTCGGTGCTGCCGGGCACCCTGCCGGTCGCCGAGCTCACCCGCCGCCTGGCCGACGCGGACGCCGCGGTGGTGCTGAAACTTGGTCGCTCGTATCGCGCTGTGCGCGAAGCGCTTTCGGCGTCCGGGCAGCTCGACGACGCGTTCTACGTCGAGCGGGCCAGCACCGCCGGGCAGCGAATCCTGCCCGCCGCCGACGTCGACGAGGCCGGCGTGCCCTACTTCTCGCTGGCGATGCTGCCGGGTGGGCGCCGCGGACGGCAGCCAGCGGCGGCCGGCACGGTCGCGGTGGTCGGCCTGGGGCCCGGCGGCAGCGACTGGATGACCCCGCAGAGCCGGCGTGAGCTGGCCGGCGCCACCGACCTGATCGGTTACGCCGGTTACCTGGATCGCGTCCCGGTGCGCGACGGCCAACGCCGGCACCCCAGCGACAACACAGACGAGCCCGCGCGCGCCCGACTGGCCTGCGCGTTGGCAGAGCAGGGCCGTGCCGTCGCGGTGGTGTCCTCGGGGGACCCCGGGGTGTTCGCGATGGCGACCGCGGTGCTGGAAGAGGCCAAAGAGTGGCCGGGAGTGGCGATCCGGGTGATTCCGGCGATGACGGCGGCCCAGGCCGTCGCCAGCCGGGTCGGCGCTCCGCTGGGCCACGACTACGCGGTGATCTCGCTGTCCGACCGGCTCAAACCGTGGGAGATCATCGCCGAGCGGCTGGCCGCGGCGGCCGCCGCCGACCTGGTGCTGGCCATCTACAACCCGGCGTCCAAGTCGCGAACGTGGCAAGTCGGCGCGATGCGCGACCTGCTGCTGGAACACCGCGAGCCCGGGACGCCGGTGGTGGTCGGCCGCAGCGTTTCCGGGCCCGACGAGGACGTCCGCGTGGTGCGGCTGGCCGATCTAGACCCCGCGCAGGTGGACATGCGTTGCCTGCTGATCGTCGGATCGTCGCAAACGCAATGGCATGCAAGCGATTCCGGCGACCGGGTGTTCACACCCCGGCGCTACCCGCTCGGTTAATCGTCGCTGCGCCAGCTGCTGGGCATCATCGGCACGGTCGGCCCGTCACCGAACCCGTCGCGGGTCAGCGTCGCCAACCCGGTCGGCTGCGCGAGACCGGATCTCGCTGCGGCACCGGCGAATCCGAGCGGTCCCCCGCCCTGGTCCGAGGCGCGCACGGCGTCCGGGTCCTCGTCGCCGGCCCCCGACTCCTGATCGAGGTCCATGAATTCGTAGCGGTACGCGCGGTCGGTGGCCGTTCCGGGGCGGCGCCGGCGGGCCCGCGCCTTCTTCTTGGCCGCGGCGGCCGCGGCGGCCGCGGCGGGGGCGTCGACGTCGTCGGGAGCCGGTTCCTCCGATTTGCGACGTGACCGGCCGCTGGCGCTGCCGCGGGCCGCCAGCCCGGACAGTCCCACGGCGTACAGGGCGTCGGGCATGCCCGCTCCGATGCCGTCCGTGGCCGTGGGACTGAAGCCGGCGCCCGCGCCCGCGCCGGCGCCGATGGCGACCGCGCCGGCGCCGGCGATCGGCACCGCTCCGGCGAGCGTGAGCAACGCCCAGACCATGTCCAGCGCCCCCGCATCGACGGTGGCCGCACCGGCCGGTGGCGGACCGTTCGGCGGCGGGCCGGGCGCCGGCTTCAGTCCCACGGCCACGGACGGCATCGGAGCGGGCATGCCCGACGCCCTGTACGCCGTGGGACTGTCCGGGCTGGCGGCCCGCGGCAGCGCCAGCGGCCGGTCACGTCGCAAATCGGAGGAACCGGCTCCCGACGACGTCGACGCCCCCGCCGCGGCCGCCGCGGCCGCCGCGGCCAAGAAGAAGGCGCGGGCCCGCCGGCGCCGCCCCGGAACGGCCACCGACCGCGCGTACCGCTACGAATTCATGGACCTCGATCAGGAGTCGGGGGCCGGCGACGAGGACCCGGACGCCGTGCGCGCCTCGGACCAGGGCGGGGGACCGCTCGGATTCGCCGGTGCCGCAGCGAGATCCGGTCTCGCGCAGCCGACCGGGTTGGCGACGCTGATCGCGGTGACCGCGGCCGCCGCTCCCCCGGCCGCGGCGGCGCCCAGCACGGACACCACCATCGGCGCCAGCACCACCGCCATCTGGATGGCGGCCTGCATGAAGGGCCAGAAGATCATCAGCGTGTGAAAGATCGCCCAGCCCAGGGCGCTGGAAAGCGCCGGCGATAGCCCCAATTGACCGAAGAACGAGGCGAGGCCGTTGACGAATGGCACCGGCGGAAACGGCCAGCCACCGGGGTTGAGGTCTTTGGAGACCGGCCAAGCGAAATTCTTCGTGTACTGCTGCAACCAGGCGGTGAGCTGGTCCTGCCAGGACGGATAGGTCCGCGCCGGTTGCGGCGTGTCGGCGGCCTGCGCGCTTGCGACGCTCGCCTCCGCGGCCGGGGCCACGATCATGGGCGCGGGCGTGGTGGTGGGGACCGCCGCGAGCGCGGATTCGGCGGCCACTTGGTAGGTGGTCATCGTCGTGGCGGCTTGCACCCACATGCGCGCGTAGTCGGCCTCGTTGACGGCGATGGGAATGGTGTTGATGCCGAAGAAGTTCGTCGCCACCAGCGCCGCGTGCGTCGCGTGGTTGGCGGCGAGCTCGGGCATCGTCGGCATGGCAACCAGTGCCGCGGTGTAAGCCCCGGCCGCCGTCTCGTGCAGCGCCGCGGCCGTCGCGCTCTTGGCGGAGCCCTCCAGCAGCCAGGCCAGGTACGGGGCGTGGGCCGCGACGTACTGCTCGGCGGTGGGCCCCTCCCACGCGCCGCCCTGCACGGCGCCCAGGAGCCCGGTGAGTTCCTCTGCGGCTTCGGCGTATTGGCTGCTCATCGACGACCATGTCGCGGCGGCGGCGAGCATCGGCCCGGCTCCGGGCCCGCTGCTGAGCAGCGTCGAGTGCACCTCGGGCGGGAAGGCGATCCAGATCGGGGCGGTCACCGTCGGGGGTTTTCGGGCAGGAACACGAATACCTCTTCGAATGTCGGGGCTGTTGACGTCCAGTGGTCGGTTCGCCGGACGGATTAGTTCCCGCCGGCTGATTTCGGGGGCTCTTTGCGCCCGGCCCGGGCATGCGCAACGATGCAGGGATGCGGTGTGACGCGGCGCGTGAGGCGCTTTCGGCCCGACTGGACGGCGAGCGTCCCCAGGCGCTCGCGCGGCAGGTCGATGCCCATCTCGAATCGTGCCGGCGCTGCCGCTCCTGGCTCATCGGCGCCGCCGCGCAGACCCGCCGGCTGGCGTCGGTCGAGCCGATCGACGGGCCCGACCTGGTGTCGCGAATCATGGCGAACATTGGCGAAGAGTCCTCCGGCCACCAGCGCAGGATGCGTTGGCTGCGTTCGCACTACCGGCGGTGGGGACTGATCGCGGTCGGGCTGTTCCAGGTGGCGATCGCCGCCGCGCAGATCAGCGGTGTCGATTTCGGCATGGTGTCCAGCCACATGCACGGCGCGATGTCCGGCGAGCATCTGATGCACGAGTCCACCGCCTGGTTGCTGGCATTGGGTCTGGCGATGGTGGCCGCCGGCGTCTGGCCGGTCACCGCGATTGGGGTGGCGGCGATTACGGGCGTCTATTCGGTCGCGCTGCTGGGTTACGTGATCGTCGACGCGTTCGCCGGCGAGGTCACTGCGACGCGCATCGCCAGCCACATGCCCCTGCTGCTGGGCCTCGCGTTCGCGTTGCTGGTGGCGCGGGAACGGGTGCGATCGGACCGGATGGGCGCGTCCGATGCTGCGGACGGCGCGGCCTGGCCAGCCGAGTCCCCCGCAGTCAGGCGCCGCGCTCACCTGTGGCCCATCAACCGGTCCGCCGCCGACCCCGCCGCAGCCGCTACGACAGGCCGTCGTAGACTCACTGAGCCCGCGAAACAAAGGTGGTTCGCCATGATCGCGTCCAGCGATGACGAGGCCGTTACCGAGCTCGCGTTGGCCGCCGCGCGTGGGAACGACCGGGCGCTCGAGGCGTTCATCAAGGCCACCCAGCAGGACGTGTGGCGGTTCGTCACCTATCTGTCGGACGCGGGCAGCGCCGACGACCTGACTCAAGAGACGTTCCTGCGCGCGATCGGGGCGATCGAACGGTTCTCCGGGCGTTCGAGCGCCCGGACCTGGCTGCTTTCCATCGCACGACGCGTGGTGGCCGACCACATCCGCCACGTCCAGTCGCGGCCGCGCTCCGCCCCGGGCGCCGATCCGGAACACGTGATGCGCGGCGATCGCCACGCCCGCGGATTCGAAGACCTGGTCGAGGTCACCACGATGATCGCGGGACTCACCGCCGAGCAACGAGAAGCCTTATTGCTCACCCAGTTGTTGGGTTTGCCCTACGCCGACGCGGCGGCGGTGTGCGGCTGCCCGGTGGGCACCATCAGGTCCCGCGTCGCGCGCGCCCGTGACGCGCTGCTGGCCGCAGACGTCGAGCGCGACGACCTGACGGGCTAATTCAGCCGCGTCACCCATTCGACGGCCTCGTCGACGCTGCCCACCGCCGTCACCCCGGGCGGCAGCGGCGGCCGCGCGACCATCACCACCGGAATGCCCAGCGCCACGGCCGCATCCAGCTTCGCCCGCGTCATCGCCCCACCGCTGTTCTTGGTGACCAGGGCGTCGATGTGGTGTTCCCGCATCAGCGCGACCTCGGCGTCGTAGCGATACGGCCCGCGGGACAGGACCAGCTGGTGGCGGCGCGGCAGCGAGGAGGGGTCGGGTTCGGTGACCGCGCGGATCAGAAACCACGCGTCGCTGCCGGCGAAGGCCCTGGTCCCCGAACGCCCGGTGGTGAGAAATATCCGCGAAAATCGCTCTCGCGCAACGGTTTCCGCCGCCCGCGAGTCGGATTCCACCACGATCGCGGAGCCGGGCTCCCACGCCGGACGGGCCAGCACCAGGTGCGGCATCGACAGTTCACCGCACGCTTGCGCCGCGTGCGCCGTCATGGCCGCCGCGAAGGGGTGGGTCGCATCGACCACCGCGTCGATACGCTCGTCGCGCAGCCAGCGCCGAAGCCCCTCGACGCCCCCGAAGCCGCCGATGCGGACGGGACCGACCGGCAACGCGGGGTCGGGTACCCGCCCTGCCAGGGAGCTGACGATGTCGATGTCCGGGTGGAGCGCCTTCGCCAGCGCGCGACCTTCGGCCGTGCCGCCGAGCAGCAGCACTCGCATCAGTGCCGGCTCCCCCGCGTCCGCCCGGTCGAATACAGGTAGCTGTCGGTGAACCCCTCGGCGGCCAGCACGTCGCCGACGACGATCACCGCGGTCTTGGTGATGCCGGCCCGGTGCATCTGGTCGGCGAGGTCGGCGAGCGTGCCGCGCAGCACCACCTCTTGCGGCCAGCTCGCGAAAGCCACGACCGCGGCCGGTGTTTCGGGTCGATAGCCGCCGTCGAGAAGTTGCGGGACGATGGCGTCGATCTGGGCCGCCGCGAGGTGCAGGACCAGGGTCGCGCCCGAACGGGCGAGGCTGGCCAGGTCCTCACCGGCCGGCATTGCGGTCGACAGGGTGGCGACCCGGCTCAGCGTCACGGTCTGGGCAACGCCGGGGACGGTGAGCTCCCGCTTCAGCGCGGCCGCAGCCGCGGCGAAAGCCGGTACGCCGGGCACGATTTGGTAGTCGATGCCCCGCGCGTCGAGCCGTCGGCATTGTTCGGCCAGCGCGCTGTAGAGGGACGGGTCACCCGAATGCAGCCGGGCCACGTCGTGACCGGCCGCGTCGGCGTCGGCGAGTTCGGTGATGATCCGCTCCAGCGTCAGCGGTCCGGTGTCGACGATCTTCGCGTCGGGCGGGCAGAGCGCCAGCAGATCGTCGGGCATGATCGACCCCGCGTACAGGCATACCGGGCAGGACTCGAGCAGTCGCTGGCCGCGGACGGTGATCAGGTCGGCGGCGCCCGGGCCCGCCCCGATGAAATAGACCGTCATTTCGTCATCGTCCACAGGGTGACCGGCATCTGCGGCCGCCATCCGGTGAAGCCGCCGAGCGGCTCGCCGTGATAGTGCTGGAAGCGTCGCAGTTGGCCCCCTAGGCGCGAATATGACTGTGCCAGTAAGACTTCGGACTCCACGGTGACCGCGTTGACCACGAGGCGTCCCCCGGCCGCCAGCGCGTCGAGGCAGGCATCGAGGAGACCGGGTTGGGTGAGGCCGCCGCCGAGGAAGATCGCCGACGGCGGCTCGGTGCCGCCGAACGCGCCCGGGGCCTCGCCGCGCACGTCGATGGGGGCGCCGAAGGCTGCGGCGTTGGCTGCGATGTTGTCGCGACGTCGTTCGTCCCGCTCGAAAGCCACCGCGCTGCAACCTTTTCCGATAAGGCACCATTCGACGCTGATGCTGCCGGAGCCCGCGCCGACATCCCAGAGGCGTTCACCCGGGCGCGGGGCCAGTGCCGCGAGTGTCACCGCGCGGATTCCGTGTTTGGTGATCTGCCCGTCGTGGGCGAACGCTTCGTCGGGCGGCGACGACGTCCGTTCGTCGGGCAGGTATCGGATGGCGATGACGTTGAGGTCGTCGACGTCATCGGGTGGCTCAGCGGCCCAGTGGCTTGCGGTGCCGTCACGACGCTGTTCGGTTGGGCCGCCGAGGTTTTCCAGAACGGTGAACTCGGAGTCGCCGCGACGGTGCGCGTCGAGGAGAGCGGCGAGTTCTCTCGGTGTGGTGGCGTTTTTCGAAAGCACGACGGCTTGGCCGCCGCGGCGGATCGCGGTGTGCGGTTGCGCGGTGACCAGGCTGATCACCTCCGTGTCGTGGCGGTTCCAGCCCATTCGGGCGCACGCCAGCGTCACCGAGGACACGTGCGGCAGCACCCGGACTCGCCCGGGGCCGTGGAGCCGGATCAACGTTCCGCCGATGCCGTGCAGGAGCGGGTCGCCGCTGGCCACCACATGCACGTCCGCGGTGTGGTCGTCGAGCAGCGTCTGCAGCGCGGGCAACATCGGCGAGGGCCACTGCCGGCGGGGTGCGGTTAGCGTTTCGTCGAGCAGGTCGAGTTGCCTTTTCGATCCGTAGATTATTGTCGCCCTTCGCAATTCATCGCGAGACGTCTGAGCGAGCCCGGCCATGCCGTCGGCGCCGATGCCCACCACGATGATCATCGCGGCATCCTGCGCCAGACGAACTGCGGCAGCAGCCGCATCACGGCGGCAGCCGGCCCCAGCGCCCAGGGGATCCACACGGTGCGTCGGCGCTTGGCCAGCGCGCGCGCGGTCGCTTTGGCCACCTGGGTGGGTGTGCTGGACAGCGGCGCGGGATCCATGCCCTGCGTCATGCGCCCGATCACGAAACCCGGGCGGGCGATCAGCAGTTTGACGCCGGTGCCGTGCAGGGCGTCGGCCAAGCCGCTGGCGAAGCCGTCCAGGCCGGCCTTGGCCGAGCCGTAGACGTAGTTGGCGCGACGCACGCGCGCGCCCGCGATCGAGGAAAACACGACCAGTCGGCCTGTGCCGGCCTCGCGCATCGCGGCCGCCAGGTGGGTGAGCATGCTGACCTGGGCGACGTAGTCGGTGTGCACGACGGCGACCGCGTGGGCGGCGTCCGTCTCGGCGAGGGCTTGGTCGCCGAGGATTCCGAAGGCCAGTATCGCGGTGGCGATGGGTCCGTGGTCGGCGATGACCGCGGCGACCAGGGGGCCGTGGGAATCCAGGTCGTCGGCGTCGAATTCTCTGGTGTGCACCGTCTTGGCACCGGCGGCTTTGAGCGTGGCGACCTGGTCGTCGAGTTGGTCGGCCTTGCGCGCCGCCAGCACCACCGTCGCCCCGGGCGCCAGGAGGCGGGCCAGCTCGATGCCGATCTCGCTGCGCCCGCCCAGGACTAGTACTGGTCCCGCGCCCGTGTCGCCCACGGCTGCGATTATGTCCTGCGCTAGCGTGGGCGGTGATGGCGAATACCACTACCCGGCTCACCGACGATGCGCTGGCGTTCCTGTCCGAACGGCATCTGGCCATGCTGACCACGCTGCGAGCCGACAATTCGCCGCATGTCGTGGCGGTGGGGTTCACCTTCGACCCGAAGACGCACATCGCCCGGGTGATCACCACCGGCGGCTCGCAGAAGGCGGTGAACGCCGACCGGGGCGGGGTGGCGGTGCTCAGTCAGGTCGACGGCGCGCGGTGGTTGTCGCTGGAGGGCCGGTCCAAGGTCAACAGCGATGCCGACGCCGTCCGCGATGCCGAACTCCGCTACGCCCAGCGCTACCGCACCCCACGGCCCAACCCGCGGCGGGTGGTCATCGAGGTGCACGTGGAGCGGGTGCTCGGGTCGTCGGGCTTGCTGGATCGGGGCGAGACGTAGGGCTGATTGCCCGGGTTTGCCTGAGACCGGCGGCACCCTTCCGGCGGCCCTTAACGAGGTCTTTGTTCGTGCATTTCTTTTAGACCGGGGTTCCTCGGTTTCTGCCGGGCTTCTGGATGAGAAGGTCATCGTGCGCTCGCCTACGGCATGCTTCGATGAACTCTATTGCAGCATTCCTATCGTGCAGCAAGTGATCGTATTCATCAGGCGTGAGTTCGTAGTATTCTTCATAATCTACGACGCCATTGCTTACCGGTAGTGAAGCATAATACCTGCCCGACTCCGACTCTACGCCGAGCGAGTACCTATCTTCTCGAGAGAAATAGGTGTCGTCAAACGTCATCTGATCTCTTTCTGGTCGAAGATGTTCGTTACAGTATAGTCATCAGGCGGTATTTCTCCACCGTCTATGACAGCCTCAGACGCGCCATCGGGGAGGACACCACCTGGAATCCATTGTTCATTTGCGCCGGCCTCATTACCGGAAGGCATTCTTAAGTGGTACTCCCCGGGGTCTGCGATATCGATCCTGACAAGGTTGTTAGAATCAAGGAACCCTTCGGGTAAGCCGAGTTCGTTTTCCATGCTTCTTAGGTTTCCACCCGAAGCCTCGAGCATTGCATCAGCTTCATTCCGCGGCATTACGAACGATGTTCCGTCTCTCTGAGCAATGCCATATTTCTCGAGGTTACTTGCCGGCATGAAACGGGTAGCACCATCGCTAAATTTTTGCAGATGGTTCTTTATATAGTCCGGCGATAAATATTCGGAAGGATCAGGTCGACTGCCTTTCGGCATCGCGATGATCTCATTCCGCTTTTCTGCGCTGATTCCATCGGATGAGGCGTCTTCGTTGCTCGCGTGATCCTTGCCATCGTCCCCGTCAGACCTACCATTCCGATCGTCACCCGACTTACCGTCATCGTGCTCATCGGGCTTCCCCTCGTGCGGCGGCTTTCGATGCGGATGCTCGCCGGGAGGCAGCCCGTCATTAGGCACATGCCCTCCGCCAGGTGCGGGCATCTCGGCCGGGTGGCCGCTCGGGGACGCAAAATGCGGCCCGGCGGGCGGCGCGCTGGACGGCGCGGACGGAGCTGGTCGCGGTGAATGCGCGGCGGATGCCGGCTCGAAGGGCGGTCTTGCGGGCGACACCGGAAGCTGCGTCGGCGAATGGTCGACCAGCCGCGGCACGGCGGATGCCATGCGATCGCCCACCGCGTGCCCAGCCTGCGCAGTGGCACCAGGAGCCGTAACCGGCTCACGTGGACCTCCACCCGGAGCCGGCTCGTGCGAACCCCCCACCGGTTCGGGGGCGGGTCGCTCGCCGGCCCCTCGGGGTGATTCGGGAGGCACCGTCGCCGGATCTGCCGGGCCGTGAGGTTGAACCGGCGGGTGGGGCGCCGACTCGACCGGCACCTCGGGCAACTTCCCTGGCGGCAGAGCCACCGCGCTGCCGCCAGGGAGCGGATCTCCCTTAGGCAGATCTTCGCCGAGATTCTGAAGGCCCTTCGTGAGGTCGGCGCCGTTCGTCGCGATATCAGCGAGCGTGCCGCCAACCCCGTTCAATTCGCCGGCCGCGCCTGCGGCGCCTTGGGCCGCCTTCTCGCCCTCGGTAGCCTCCTCGGTGGCTTCAGCACCCGCCGCCTCCGCACCTTCCGATCCCGCCTTCGCCAAACCGCCGCCCAGCAGTAATGTCATGCCGTCGAAGATGCCTTCCCCGATCCCCAGCCCGGGCCGACCAGAGGTCAGATCATCCCAGTGGGTAAGACCTTTCAAGACTCCTAAGTCGTTCTTCGCGGCGCCCTTCGGGTCGAAAAGCGCATACACAGGAATGGATTTGAACGCACTCTGATCCAGTGCCGCCCAACTGGCCGCAGCGCCTTTGGGATCGAAGGCGATGCGGCCGATGAGCTGGAGAAGATCGTGCGGGACATCAACGACGTCCTGGACAACATGAAGCGGGAAGCGCAGGCCCGCGAGCACGTCATCAAAACGGGGATGCAGATCATCGACGGTCTGGTCGGCGACCTGAAAACCTACGTGCGCGGGCAGCTGGTCGAATTTCTGGGCGAGACCGTCGGCAAGTTCGTGGCGGATGACTTCGCCCTCACCGCGGATGCCGGTGAGGGAATCTTCAAGAGCGCAGTCGGCATTGCCGAATTGCAGGACCAGCTTGACCCGAGCCGGTTCGCCTTCGATCCCAAAGGCGCTGCGGCCAGTTGGGCGGCACTGGATCAGAGTGCGTTCAAATCCATTCCTGTGTAT
>NZ_LZJJ01000329.1:0-4714 GCF_001667625.1 Mycobacterium sp. E1715 | reverse complement strand
CGGTGTCTTTGACCACGCCGGTATCGATTTGGGCGTAGTCGGTCAGGTCGCGATCGACTTCCCAGGGGCCGACGACGGCGCTGGCCAGGCGGCGTCCCTCGGCCCAGCCGCCGCGCAACGCGTCCCCTGCGGTGCCCAGCGGGTCGCGGGGGGTGGTGGGGAAGTTCCCGGCGTCGAGCAGGGCGAGGTCGACGCCGTCGGAACCGTCCGTCCCCGGGGCCCTGACGGCGGTTCCCGCGACGGTCGAACTGCACGCGACCGTCAGCGCCGCGACCGCGACGGCGAGGGCCAACGGGCGGGTAAGGCTCCTCATGGCGCCGTCAACATCAGGTATTGGGCCGCGACGATCTGGTGCGCCTCTACCTCTTGGGCGGCAGTGACTTTGAACGCGTAGCGGTCGGCGGTGCCGAGGCACAGGAAGCGCACCGAGCCCAACTCGGAAGTATCGGGCCCGCGGTCGAAGCAGCGCGCCGAGGGCAGCCCGTTGACGCCGGGGGCGGAGCGGTAGCCCAGGAAGGGAACGTCGATGCGGGCGAGCCCGTCGGCGGCCCGCTGGGCGCCGGTGGTGTCGACGGCCTCGTAGACGGTGGTGCGGTCGGCGGCGACGTGACCGATGCCGGCGTCGGCGAACATCGCCTCGGTGGCCACGGGGTCGGGCCGGAAATGCAGCGCGCCGTGCGGTGGATAGACCGTGGCCTGGTTGACGCCGGGGTCGGTGGCGGGCACGGTGCGGGCCAGCAGTCCGGTCGGGTCGGCGGGCAGGGCGGCCAGCTGGTCCACCGGGGTGGCCTGGAAGTGGTCGGCCATCGGGCCTTGCAGGTCAAGGGTTTTGGCGATCAGGTCGGCGGCCGCGCCGGCGCTCTCTTTGGAGCCGGCGAACTGGAAGAACACGTAGGGGCCGTGCGCGGTGAACGCTTCGGCTTCGAAGCCGCCCGACAACGGCGCCACGTTCGCCACCGTGTCGGGGTAGCGCGGGATCGGCAGCCGGGTGGCGGGGATGTTGCCCGGCCGGATGGTGGCCAGGTCGGCGGCGGCCATGGCAGCGGCGGCGTCGCTGGCGTCCTGTGCGCCGGGGAATCGGAAGACACCGTTGTCGAGGATCTTGGGTTTGTCGGTCGGGGGCTGGCCGCGTGGCGGTGGCGGGGTGACGCGCCCACTGACGAAGCCTGCCACGAAGTGATGCGCCGCGGCGATCGCGGCGATCGAGTCACCGCGCACCAGCGCCGAGAGCCGTCCCGCCTCGGGAAGTGCTGTGGTGGGGGCGATTTCGGCGCTCAGCGGGCTGATCAACGTCCCGTCGACCTGCCACGGGCCTGCCACCATGTCCGCCATCCGCTGGGCTTCGGTCCGGCGCCCGGCCGCGTCGTCGGCAACGGTGCCCAGCGGCGGGCGCGGTCGGCGCGGATAGTTGCCGGGATCGAGCAGCGCCACGTTGGCCGCCGGTGGCGCGGGGCCGCCCGACTTGACGGCGTTGCCGGTGACCACGGTCGAGCAGCCGACGCCCAGTGCGGTCACCGCGGCGAGCGTGACGATCAGCAACGCCGGCGATCGCAGCCGGGCGCGAATCCGTTTCTGGTCCTCGCGGATTCGGCACCATTCGGCCCCTGCGTCGGCCCGGGCGGCAGTGCGGTGCAGCTGGCCGATCCGCGGGGAGCGGTTACGCGGCGCGTGCCGATCCCCCATCCCTGTCCCCTCGTTTCGGCGCCCACTGCAGGCCACCCGCGGCGATCCCGACCAGACCAGCAGAATGGTAGTCGCTACCACCAGCGCATCAGATTCGTTCGCCGATTTTGCCAGGGCTGATCATCATCCCTCCTTCGCGATGAGTTCGGCGGTCAGCCGGTGGTGACGCGCTCGGCCATCCGCGTGGCGATCGTGATCGCTTGATCGGTGCGGTTCTCGCCGCAGTTCCGCACGTCGATGACGATGTTGTTGCGCGCCGCCAGGGCTCGCTGGCACTGCCAGCCTCCGGCGCCCTCCTGGGTGTTGGTGATGCTCAGCATTCCGTCACGGTTGGTGGCGGTGCCCGCTGTCCAGACGCTGGTCGGCTCCCGG
The DNA here is from genome assembly GCF_001667625.1 of Mycobacterium sp. E1715. NCBI lineage: Bacteria > Bacillati > Actinomycetota > Actinomycetes > Mycobacteriales > Mycobacteriaceae > Mycobacterium > Mycobacterium sp. E1715. Next base: position 2,659 of record NZ_LZJJ01000329.1, on the reverse strand, counting down.
CGGGTGGTCAGGTGCAGGCTGGCGCCGTTGCATCTCGGCCACGCCTGCGCCTGCTTGGCCGCAAAGTCGTTGGCCGCTTTCGCGGTGCCGAAGTAGACCGCGGCGCTGTGGTTGAGGTGCCGGGCGCCGTCGCGGTCCTGCAGCGACTGGGTCCGAACACCGATCCAGCCGCTGCCGTCGAGTTCCGACTCGAGTGCGGGCGCCTGGATCTCACCGCATTCGGGCCGGTCGGTCGTCAGGCCGCTGTAGGCGGTGTGGTCGTTGCCCGAGTCGGGTGCGGGCGCGATATCGGTGGCGCCCTCGATGCTGTTGATCGTCGCGACGTCCAGCAACAGGCCGGGCAGCGCCGACAACGGCACCGTGGGCGCCTCCGGTGCCGGGCCCGGGCTGACCGGCGCCGCGGAAGTTTTCGGCGCCGGCAGGACCGTCGAGCTCGCCGTGTCGTCGGGGCTGGCCGCGACGTTGATCGCCAGGCCCGCGGCCCCCAGGGTGACCATGACCGCGGCCCCCACCGCGATCTGCGCCCAGGTGGGCCAGCGCCGCGAAGGCGCGGGGACGAACGCCGGCGGGTATCCGGGCGGGGTGCCCCAAGCCGGCATCCGCGGCGGCATCGGCGGCATCGGAGGTGCACCGGCGGTCCGGAATGGACGGCGGGGCAGGACGGCGGTGACCTCCTCCCCGGGGCTGGGCGGTGTCGTGCGGGCCATCGGGGGGTGCGGGCTGCTGGGCATGAGGGTCCTTCGGAACGGGGTGACTGCGCGGGCTCTTCCGCGACATGCTTCAAATTGAAACACAGCGCTAGGCGCTGCGCAATGTTTATAAACGTTGCACTGCTGCGTTTTTATTGCTAGCGTCACCGCCATACCGAACGATCTGGCAGGAGGACCCCATGAGCGCTGCTTCGCCGCACCCCCAAGCTGAACCGTCGAGCGGCGCACGCCTGGCGCGCGCTGTGCGTTGGGCCCTCGTCGCCGCCCTCGGGCTGGCCCTGCTGCTCACCGGCTGCACCGCGACCACCAGCGGGCGCCCGGCGGCCGCCGCGGACCTGGGCCGCTGGCAACCGCCGGCGATCCTGCCCCAGCACCTCGCCGACCTGCTGCTCAAGGAGGACGACGTGAACACGATCGCGCACACCACCGGCATGACGGTGCGTAAGCCGGTCTCGCGGATGTGGCACGACGAGGAGATGCTGTCCAACCCCGCCTGCGTCGATACCTACTCGCCCGCCGAAGCCACCGCGTACAAAGGCAGCAACTGGACGGCGGTGCAGGGGCAGATACTCGACGACGCCACACCCGCCGTGCGCGAGCACGCGCTCATGCAAGTCCTGATCGGTTTCCGTGACGCCGATTCGGCCCGGCAATTCTTCGGCCAATCCAAAGCGCGCTGGTCCGGCTGCGCCAACCGCTCCATCATCGTCACGGCCCCCGGGCACGCCCCCACCGTTTGGGAGCTCGGCGAGCTGCAGGCCAGCGACTCCACGTTGGCCATCCTTCAAACCCAACCCAGCGGGCGCGGGCCCACCTGCCAGCGGGCCATCGGGCTGGTCAACAACGTCATCGTCGACACCCTGTGGTGCGGGCTCGACACCACCACCCAAGCGACCGACATCGTCTCGAAAACCACGGCCGTGATCTCGCAAGCGTGACTCGCCCGTCGCCCACCCGAACCCTTACCCACTACGGAGGAATCATGTCCGCGCCGCACCCAGGCCACCGGCACGCTTACGGCTACCCCCAGCCGCATCAATACCCGCCCGCGCATCCCCACCCGCCGGCGCATCCCCACCCGCCGGCGCATCACGCCCCGCCGCCCGGCTATCCGCCGCCGCCAAGGGGCGCGGAACCGCTCTTCGCCGTGCGGGTCAGGAAACACACCGGCGCCGTCATTCTGATGTTCAACCAGGCCTACACGGTCACCGGGACGCTCGCCCAATGCGAGGCCGCACTGGACAACGCCCTGCTCCACAACCTGCTGGCCGGGTGGTGGAGTTTGGCCTCCGTGCTGGTCTGGAATTGGGTGGCCCTACTCGAAAACCACAATGCGCGAAAGCATTTGCGGCGCCAGGCCGCCGCGCGGGCGTACGCCGCGCCCGCCACACCGCCCTGGATCGCCGGACCGCCGCGTTAACTGATCGTCAGCTGGGCGATGAGGTTCTCGATGGCCCGTGCGGCCTCCGGCGCGATGGAGCGCTCCGCCTCGGCGTCTTCGAGGACGGACACCGGCAGGCCGGCGCCGTTGGCCGCCTCCTCGAGGTTCAGCTCCGCGCGGTGGCGGGCGCCGTAGAGCCGCTGGCCCAGGGTGGCCGCCGGTGAACGCGCCGCGCGCATCATCAGGTCGTTGTAGCTGCGCCGCACGCCGCTCAACGCCAGGATGACCGACGGGCTCCCTTTGGCGTTGCGCGCGGCGCTCGACGCCAGCCGCTCCAGCCTGCGGAGGTCGGCCAGGGTTTTCGTGGCCTTGGGGCTGAAGTCGGGATGGGTCGGTTCGGGCAACTCGGAGATGGCGGTCAGGAGCGTGTGCATGGCCAGCTCCACCGTCTCGGCCATCAGCGGCGCCTGAACGGAGTCGGTGAACGCCTCGGTGGCCTCGTCCGCGGCGGCCGCAACCGGCCCGCCGGTCCTGATGGGACCGCCGGTGGGCGCCGGGGCCGCGCCGC
>NZ_LZJJ01000328.1:0-2312 GCF_001667625.1 Mycobacterium sp. E1715 | reverse complement strand
TTCGATTCGATGCTGATCAAACTGACCTGTCGAGGGCGTGACTTCGCCACGGCCGTGCGGCGGGCGCGGCGCGCGGTCGCGGAGTTCCGCATCCGCGGTGTCTCGACGAATATTCCTTTCCTGCAGGCGGTTCTGGACGATCCTGACTTCCAGGCCGGACGCGTCACCACGTCGTTCATTGAACAACGTCCGCAACTGCTCACCGCGCGCAGTTCGGCCGATCGCGGCACCAAGATCCTGACCTACCTGGCCGATGTCACGGTCAACAAGCCCCACGGCGAGCGTCCCTCGACGGTGTACCCGCACGACAAACTTCCCGACATCGACTTGTCGACAGACCCCCCGGCGGGATCCAAACAGCTTCTTGCCGAGCTCGGGCCGGAGCGATTCGCGGCGTGGCTGCGTGAATCGCGCGCAGTCGGCGTCACGGATACCACCTTTCGCGATGCGCACCAGTCCCTGCTAGCCACGCGGGTGCGCACCAGCGGGCTGATCATGGTGGCTCCCTACATCGCACGAATGTTGCCGCAGTTGTTGTCGATCGAATGCTGGGGCGGGGCGACATACGACGTCGCGCTGCGGTTTCTGAAGGAGGACCCGTGGGAGCGGCTGGCGGCCCTGCGCGAGGCGATGCCCAATATCTGCTTGCAGATGTTGCTGCGCGGACGCAACACCGTTGGCTACACGCCCTATCCGGACACCGTGACGACGGCGTTCGTGTCGGAAGCGACCGCAACCGGCATCGACATCTTCCGGATCTTCGATGCGTTGAACAACGTCGATTCGATGCGCCCGGCGATCGACGCGGTTCGTGAGACGGGCACCGCCGTCGCCGAGGTGGCGATGTCCTACACCGGTGATCTCAGTGATCCGGCCGAACGCCTGTACACCCTTGACTATTACCTGAAGCTGGCCGACGAGATCGTGTCGACGGGTGCGCACGTGCTGGCGATCAAAGACATGGCCGGGTTGTTGCGCGCGCCCGCCGCCACGACGCTGGTTTCCGCGCTGAAGTCGCGATTCGACCTGCCAGTACACGTGCACACCCACGACACCCCGGGCGGGCAGCTGGCCACCTATGCGGCGGCCTGGCTCGCCGGGGCCGACGCCGTGGACGGCGCCGCGGCCCCGCTGGCCGGAACCACGAGCCAGCCGGCGTTATCTTCCATCGTGGCCGCCGCGGCACACACCACCTACGACACGGGCTTATCGTTGGATGCCGTCTGCGCCTTGGAGCCGTATTGGGAGGCGCTGCGAAAGGTGTACGCGCCGTTCGAGTCCGGGCTGCCGGCCCCGACTGGACGGGTGTACCGGCACGAGATCCCGGGCGGGCAGCTGTCGAACCTGCGCCAGCAGGCAATCGCGTTGGGTTTCGGTGACCGTTTCGAGGACGTCGAAGACGCTTATGCGGGGGCTAACGCCGTCCTCGGCCGCCTGGTCAAGGTGACCCCGTCGAGCAAGGTCGTCGGGGACCTCGCCCTGGCGCTGGTCGGTGCAGGTGTCAGTGCGCGGGATTTCGCCGCCGATCCCGAGCGTTACGACATCCCCGACTCGGTCATCGGCTTCCTCCGCGGGGAGCTCGGCAACCCGCCGGGCGGCTGGCCTGAGCCGTTGCGCACCAAGGCGTTACGAGGTCGCGGACCGGCGAAGCCGGAACAGCAGCTCTCGGGCGCAGACGAACGGGCGTTGGCAGCGGCGGGCAGCGAGCGGCAGGCGGCGCTGAATCGGCTGCTGTTCCCCGGCCCCACGAAGGAGCTCGAGGACCATCGTGAGCAGTACGGTGACACGTCGCGCCTGAGCGCCAATCAGTTCTTCTACGGGCTTCGCCAGGGTGACGAACATCGAGTCGAGCTCGAGCGCGGCGTGGAACTGCTTATCGGCCTGGAGGCGATTTCCGATGCGGACGAGCGCGGCATGCGTACCGTGATGTGCATTCTCAACGGGCAGTTGCGACCCATCGTGGTGCGTGACCGCAGTATCGCCGCGGATGTGCCCGCCGCCGAAAAGGCCGACCGCGACAACCCCGACCATGTCGGTGCGCCGTTCGCCGGCGTCGTTACGGTGACCATCGACGTCGGAGCGGAAGTCGAAGCGGGCCAGACGATCGCGACGATCGAGGCGATGAAGATGGAGGCAGCCGTAACTACCCCGAAGGCCGGAAAGGTGGCCCGAGTCGCCGTCTCACAGACCGCCCAGGTCGAAGGCGGCGACCTCTTGGTGGTTGTCAGCTAGCTCACCATCGAGCAGTTAGCGCCCGATATGCAACCGCTGCCGGGGGTGCGCTGGGCGCTGGTGGGCGGCGGAGGCGCCGC
>NZ_LZJJ01000327.1:0-527 GCF_001667625.1 Mycobacterium sp. E1715 | reverse complement strand
CCCGGGCACCGGCAGCCCGATGGGCACCGGGCCCGAGCCCGCGGTCAGTGGGGCGCTGATGGTGGCGTAGACGGTGGTTTCGGTGGGGCCGTAACCGTTGACCATCACCCGCCCGGGCGCCCAGCGTGCGAGGACCTCGGGGGGACAGGCCTCCCCGGCGGCCATCAACGCCACCTGATCCAGTCCGGTCGGCGACAGCGCGGCCAGCGCCGAGGGGGTGTGGCTCAAGACGGTCACGCCTTCGCTGATCAGCAGTGCGTGCAGCTCGTCGGGGGAGCGGGTCAGCTCCTCGGGCACCACCACCAACCGCCCACCAGAAAGCAGGGCACCCCAGATCTCCCACACCGAGAAGTCGAACGCATACGAATGGCATTGGGCCCACACCTGCTCGCATCCCAACCCGATACCCACCTGCAGGCCGTCGAACAAGCGGGTCACATTGGCATGGGTGACCGCCACCCCTTTGGGCACCCCGGTCGTGCCCGAGGTGTAAATGAGGTGCGCGACGTCATCGGGTGCCGGGGCGG
>NZ_LZJJ01000326.1:0-30549 GCF_001667625.1 Mycobacterium sp. E1715 | reverse complement strand
GGCCCGCTCGTTCGGATCGGTCGGGGCGCTCGCGGCGGCCACGGTCGAGCGCGCACCGCGGCGGGTGTGGGCGACGGTGATGACCGTGTGCATCGGTGTGGTCACCACCGTGGTGATCACCGGCACCAACGCCGACATGATCCGCTCGGCCCGCGGCATGTTGTCCCCCGTCGCCGACGCCGCCGTGTGGGTGAGCGCGGATCCCCCCGACAGCTACCCCACCGATCCTCTGCCGCAAGGCCTTTCGGAGCGGGTCGCCGCAGTCCCCGGGGTCGCGCGGGTGACCGAGGGGGCATTCGGGTTCGCCGTCGTCGGGGGCACCCGCGTCCTGCTCGACGGCTTCTCCGGTGGCACCCATGATGCGCTCTTCCGCGCGCTCGACGAACGCCTGCGCGCCGACGTGCTCGCGGGCCGGGGCGTGGTGCTCACCCAGAATCTCGGTGCGACGCTGCATGTCCGCGCCGGCAACCGGCTGCAGTTGCAGACACCGCACGGCCCGCGCGAGGCCGCCGTGCTGGCCCTGGTGCCGTTCTTCTCGACCGTCATCGGCACCGTGGGTATCGATCTCGACCACCTGCGGGCGTGGTTCGACCGCCCGGCCGCGACGACGTTGCAGATCACCGCCGCACCCGGGACGGATCCGAAGCGGCTGCTGTCGGACGTCCGCCGGGTGGTGCCGGCGCCGAACCAGGTGTACGACGGCCGCGCGGCGCTGGCCGGGCTTGAGGCCCCGCTGCATCAGAGCATGTTCATCGCCAACGCCGTGTGGGTTATCGTGGTCGCGGTGGCCGCCGTCGCGCTGCTCAACACGCTGACCCTCTCGGTGACCGAACGCCGCCGCGAGATCGGCGTGCTTCGGGCCATGGGATCCAGCCGCCGGTTCACCCTGCGGACCGTCCTGGCCGAGGCGGCCGGAATCGGTTTGGTGGGCGGCCTTTTGGGGCTGTTGTTCGGCCTGACCGACCAGTGGCTGTTCAGCCTGATCAGCGGGGACATCATGAATTTTCCGGTCGGCTTCCGCCTGAGCCCGATGGCCCTGGCCTTCACCGCGGGTGCGCTGGCGATCTGCTTGCTCGGCTCGCTGCCACCGGCGCGGCGGGCGGCCCGGCTCAACATCATCGAGGCCGTCAGCGTGGACTGAGCGTGGCGAACCCCTGCAGATGGGGCTTGCAGGGGAAGGGGACCGGCGTGCGCGGGATGGTGTGCAGCGCGGTGGTGTCGAACCCGGCCGCGGCGATGGAATCCAGGGTCCGCCGGTTCGGCTCGCATCCAGCGGCCAGCCACGACCACGGCTTCGCGACCAGGTCCTGGAAGCGGCCGGTCGTGCCCTCCCCGCGCACATGCTCGAGGACGACGAGCCTTCCGCCGGGGGTGAGCACGCGGCGGATCTCACCCAGCGTGGCAGCCACGTCGTCGACCGAGCACAACACCAGACCGATGTGCACCGAGTCGAAGCTGTTGTCCGGGAAGGGGATCGACTCACCGGTCCCCTCCACGATGTCGACGGCGACGCCGTGGCGACCGGCGAGCCGGGACGCCATCCGCCGGAACGGCGCCTCCGGCTCCACGGCGGCGACCGACGTCACCGCCGCGGGCAGGAACCTCAGGTCGGTTCCCGGCCCGAGGCCGAGCATCAACAGCCGGCCGGTCGCGTTGCTCAGCGCCGCGCGCCGGTACCGGTGATAGAACAACCGGTCGAAGACCGGCTGGCCGAACCGATATACGTACGGGAACAACGGATTACGACGAGTCACCTGGCGCCCAGGTCCATCCGGAACGGCGGGTATTCGTCGCGCATCAGGGAAACGTACACGGCCACCCGATACCGCCAGCGGACGATGCCCAGCAAGAGATCGGACATGCCCCCCGGGATGGTCCCGGTGCACAACAGCGTCACCGCGGTGACCACGCACAGCAGCTGCAGCAGCGGCTCCATCGACCAGCAGAGCAGGACCTGCGGGATGGCCAGCAGCCATTTCACCAGCACGGCCCAGTTCTTCAGCCGCTCCGGATAGTCGACCTGCAGATCGCCCGGATAGTCCGGCCGCGACGAGAGCGTGAACGGCGGGTACCTGTCCGTGCTGTTCATCGGGAACCGGAAATTCATCACCCGCCACGACCAGCGCAGCACGCCGACGTTGAAGTCGAAGATCGGCCGCGGGTACCGCCCGGTGAACAGGATGGCGACGCCCGCGACGATTGTCGACAGCGGGTAGATCAGGTACAGCCCGATCAGGATCGGGTAGTGCGGCACCGCCAGCACGCACCACTTCACCAGCCAAAGCCAGCGTGACGGGGCGTCGAAATCGCCTCGCACCCTGACGGATTCGTCGTTCATGAGCTGGATCGGCTGGTCGTCGCCGCCCCCATCTCCCGGTCGATTTCCGCGGACATCCGGCGGTGGCTCGTCCACAACAGAAACATCGTAAGCGCGCGGGCCTGCAGCCGGTCCGGGATCAGCGCGGCCGGCCGCAACACGATCTCACCGTGCGATACCGGCAGCGATGCGACCCGCGACACGGCCATCACCCTGCGCCGCCGGGTCCTCTCATACCTGCGCAGCGCACTCGATACGCCCGCGCCGGTCGCCCGACCCGAGAGGGCCTTGCACAGCACCATGGTGTCGAGCAGGGCCTGGTTGGTCCCCTGCGCCAAGGTCGGCGGCATCGTGTGCGCGGCGTCGCCGAGCAACGTGATCGGGCCGCGCCCCGCGGGCGGCATCGGATGCCGGAAATGCGGGTACGGCGAGGGCGCCAGGTCGTCGTCGGTCAGCGCCGCCAACACCCGATCGACGGCGTCGGACCACCCGGTGAAATGGGAACGGATCGTCTCGATCGGACGGTGCGGCCGCACGAACTCGTGCGACCACGGCAGGTCGAACCACCACTGCACGTCGGAACCCCCGGCCGGCCACAGGCCCAGGTTCCCCCGCTCGCCGACGACCATGAGCGCGGTGTCCCTGTCCGGGATCTCCGCGAGGCTGATCAGCCCCTGCCAACTGCACCAGCCGGTGGGCTTGGCCGCCCGGCCGCCGACGGCGTCGCGGACCATCGAGTGCAGGCCGTCGGCGCCGATCACCACGTCACCCTCGACCGAGCCGCCGTCGCCGAACTCGACCCGGACGCCGCCGTGCGTGCCGGCCAACGCCACCGCCCGGCAGTCGCAGCGGACGCGGTCGGCCGGAAAGCCGTCCAGCAACCGCTCCAGCAGCACCCGGCGCGGAACCATCCGGACGGGTCCGCCCAGCCGGTCGGCCAACGCGGTCACGTCCAGCGTGGCCAGCGGGCGGCCCGTGGACGTCACGGCCCGCACGGTGGACAGCAGCTGACCGGCCCCGTCCATGTCGACGCCCAGCTGACGGAGCACCGTATCGCCGTTGGACCAGATCGTCACCGCACCGCCGGGCGCCCGGAGCTCGGGCCGCCGCTCGAAGACCGTGACGTCGTGCCCGTCCCGCAGCAATCCCCGGGCCACCGAGATGCCGCCCACACCGGCGCCCACCACCAGCACCCGAAGGGAGCGCCCGTGGCCAGACACGTCAGGGCCTTACATCGAGCGCTGCAGCAGGACTTGGCCGCTGTCGGCGGCGACCACCTGCACGGCGGCGATCTGGTCGACCGGCGTCGAGATGCTGCCCGCGGGCGTCGCGGTGTGCCCCGGCACGGCCACCCAGGTCGCCAGCCGCGTCTGGCTGCCGTCGCGACCCACCACGACCATCGCCAGCGTGTCGTGGTGCGCGTTCAACGGCGCCAGGCACACACACCGCAGGTTGATCGCTGTGCCCCAGTGCTGGCTGGACAGCTCCACCGAGGAGGTCAGCAGCGTCGTGCCCACCTGCGCCATCGGCTCCGCGGAGGCGGCCACCTGCTGCGACGAGGTCGACGAATAGCCCTGCACGCCGACGAACACACCGATCGCCAGCACCACGGCCGCGGCCGACGAGGCAACCCACGTCACGATGCGCGTGCGACGCCGGCGCCAGCTCACCTTGGCCAGCAACGACGTCAACAGCTCCGGCGACATCTCCGGTGTCGCCGCCAACGATTGCGCGGCCGGGTCGTTCATCGCGGCGACTTCCTCGCGGCTCAGCTGCGAGAGCAGGGCCGGCACACCGCTCAGGTCGGCGACGGCCTCCCGGCAGGCCCGGCAGTGCGCCAGGTGCGCCTCGAATTCGCGACGCTCTGCGGCCGACAACGAGCCCAACACGTATGCGGCGTCCCACATCACGTAAGGGTCGTCGGGCGGGCCGATCCCCCGTAGCGGCGCCTTCATGTCATCCATTTCCTCTTCACCCTTCAAGCTTTCGGAGCCCCTCAGCGGGTGACTCCAAGTTCCTGCAGAGTGAGCCGCAACGCCCGCACGGCGTAGTGTAATCGCGACTTCACCGTTCCCTCGGCGATGCCGAGGTCCGCAGCAATCTGTGCGGTCGTCCATCCGCGGTAGTAGGACCGCTCGATCACGGCCCGGTGCTCCACGGACAGCTGCGCCATCGCGTCGGCGATCAGCAGCTTGTCCAGCGCGGCGTTCACCTCGTCGGGCGTCGACCGCTCGGGTGCGCCGGCCTCGTCGGTCGAGGCGACGACGTTGCGGAAACGGGCGCTGCGCCGGTCGTCGATGATCATGTTGCGCGCGACCGTGAACAGCCACGCCCGCGCCGAGCGCTCGGTGTCCCCGACGACCTCCGGGTGCTGCCAGGCTCGCAACAACGTCTCCTGAACCACGTCCTCAGACATGCTCGCGTCGCCGGTCAACCGGAGCGCGTAACGCCACAAAACCGCTGCGTGCTCGTCGTAGAGCGCCTTCATCAGGGCGGCTTCGGCAGCTTCCGACGCCCCACGAGTGCCTGCCACACGAGCCACTCCATCACCTCCGACTACTGAAACGAGTCGAATGGCGGCTCGGTTCAATCGCCGCGACCCGCCGCGCCCGGCTCCGCCGCGCTTGCGATCGCGACCCGGTTCAAACGGCGCGACCCGCCGCGCCCGGCTCCGCCGCGCTTGCGATCGCGACCCGCCGACCCGCCGGTTTAGGCCAGCGTCAGGATGCGCGGACCGGCGTCGGTGACGGCCACGGTGTGTTCCCAGTGTGCCGCACGGGAGCCGTCGGAGGTGGTGACGGTCCACTCGTCGTCGAGCACCACGGTCTTGCCCGTCCCCAGCGTCAGCATCGGTTCGATCGCCAACACCGACCCCGGCGCCAGCAGCGGGCCGCGCCCCGGCGAGCCCTCATTGGGCAGGAACGGGTCCATGTGCATGTGCCGGCCGATGCCGTGGCCGCCGTAGCCCTCCACGATGCCGAACGCGAGCCCGTGCCGGCCCTCGGCCGCGCGCGTGCCCGTTTCGATGGCGTGCGAGACGTCGGTCAGCCGGTTGCCGGGCACCATCGCCGCGATCCCGGCCTCCAGCGATTCCCTGGTCGCGTCGCAGAGCGCCTGGTCGGCCGCGTCGAGGGTCCCGACGCCGAATGTGATCGCGGCGTCGCCGTGCCAGCCGTCCAGCACCGCGCCGCAGTCGATGGACACCAGGTCACCCGGCGCCAAAATCTCTCCGGCCGACGGGATCCCGTGCACCACCCGCTCGTTCACCGAGGCGCAGATCGAGGCGGGGTAACCGTGATAGCCGAGGAACGAGGGGATCGCGCCCGCCTCCCGGATCACCGACTCGGCGATCTGGTCGAGGCCGAGGGTCGACACGCCGGGAACCGCGGCCCCCCGCACCGCCTGCAGCGCCGCCGCGACCACCGCCCCCGCCGCCGCCATCGCGTCGAGTTCGTCGGGGGTGCGCTGCGGCACGATCTTGCGACTCCGCAGCCGGGCCAGCGGGCGCACGATTACTTGCCCAGCGCTTGCAGGGCGCGGGCGAACACCTCGTCCATGGTGCCGACGGCGTCGACCGTCTTGAGTTCGTCGCGGTAGTACTCCAGCAGCGGCGCGGTCTCGTCGCGGTAGACCTTCATCCGGTTCAGGATGACGTCGTCGGTGTCGTCGGCGCGGCCGCGGGCCTTGAGCCGTTCCAGCAGCTCGTCCTCCGAGACGCGGAACTCGAGCACCGCGTCGATGTCAGCGCCCCGGCGTTCGAGCATCCGGTGCAGCGCCTTGGCCTGCTCCGTCGACCGGGGATACCCGTCCAGGACGAAGCCGCCGCCAGCGTCGGAATCGCTGAGGCGGTCGTCAACGAGCTGGTTGGTCAGCTCGGAGGGCACCAGATCACCGGCGTCCAGGTAGCGCTTGGCCTCCAGGCCGAGCTTGGTCCCGTTCTCGATGTTGCTGCGGAAGAGCTCACCGGTGGAAATGTGCGGGATCCCGAGCTTTTCGGAGAGCTTCTGGGCCTGCGTTCCCTTGCCCGCCCCCGGCGGCCCGAGCAAAACGACTCTCACTTCAGGAACCCTTCATAGTTGCGCTGCATCAGCTGGCTTTCGATCTGCTTGACCGTATCCAAACCGACACCAATCATGATCAAAACCGCGGTACCGCCGAACGGCAAATTCTGAACCGCTCCGCCATTGCCTATCTGCAGGAACAAGTTGGGCAGCACCGAGATCGCGCCGAGGTAGATCGAGCCCGGCAGGGTGATCCGGCTCAGCACATAGCGCAGGTAATCGGCGGTGGGCTTGCCCGGGCGAATGCCGGGAATGAAGCCGCCGAACTTCTTCATCTCGTCGGCACGTTCGTCGGGGTTGAACGTGATCGACACGTAGAAGTACGTGAAGAAGATGATCAGCCCGAAGTAGATGCTGATGTAGATCGGGTCGCTCGGATCGGACAAGTAACTGCCGACGAACTTGTCCCACCAGCTGTTGCCCACGCCGCCGCTGCCGCTGCGGATCAACTGCGTGATCAGGTGCGGGATGTAGATGAGCGACGACGCGAAGATCACCGGGATGACGCCGGCCTGGTTGACCTTCAGTGGCAGGTAGGTCGACGTTCCGCCGTACATGCGCCGGCCCACCATGCGCTTGGCGTATTGCACGGGGATCCGGCGCTGGCCCTGCTCGACGAACACCACGCCGACGATGATGACCAGGGCGGCGACGCAGACGGCGGCGAAGATCGCCCCGCCGCGGCTGTCCAGGATGGTCTTGCCCTCGGACGGGATGCGCGCCGCGATGCCCACGAAGATCAGCAGCGACATGCCGTTGCCGATGCCGCGCTCGGTGATCAGCTCACCCATCCACATCACCAGCGCCGCGCCGGCCGTCATCACCATCACGATGACGACCAGCGTGAAGATGCTCTGGTCGGCGATGATGTCCAGCGAGCAACCCTGCAGCAGCCCGCCGTTGGCCGCCAGCGCCACGATGCTGGTCGCCTGCAGGATGGCCAGCGCGATCGCCAGGTAGCGGGTGTACTGCGTCATCTTGGCCTGGCCGGACTGGCCCTCCTTGCGCAGTTCCTCGAACCGCGGGATGACCACCGTGAGCAGCTGCACGATGATGCTGGCGGTGATGTAGGGCATCACCCCCACCGCGAACACCGTCAGTTTCAGCAGCGCACCGCCGGAGAACAGGTTGATCAGCGAATAGATCTGGCCGGCCGCGCCACCGCTGGCCTCCTTGATGCACTGCTGGACGTTCGGGAAATTGACGCCCGGGGACGGCAAAGCGGCGCCCAGCCGATAGAGAACGACGATGCCCAGCGTGAAGAGGATCTTCCGTCTCAGGTCGACTGTCCGCAGCGATGAGATGAAAGCCGAAAGCACTCTTCCTCCTGCGCAGCCGGGGGGTCTCCTGCATTCCGCGCCCAACACCCGCAGGCCAGGACGTACGGCCGCTTTATCTAAAGCGCGTAAAACCGTGTACGAGACTAACAGCTGGATTGGGTGACGCCGTCCACGGCCGTCGGCGACCGCCCATAAATGCACAGGAAGCCGTAAGCCACCGGAGGTAGAGTTCAGTTGGCTCGTTGCATTTGCTAAATAAATAGGAGCACCATGACACGCACTGACCAAGACAGCTGGGACTTGGCCTCCAGCGTCGGTGCCACGGCCACCATGGTCGCCGCGGCCCGCGCGCTGGCCAGCGAGGGCACCGACCCGATCATCGACGACCCGTTCGCGGCGCCCCTGGTGCGAGCCGTCGGGCTGGAGTTCTTTCGCCGCCTGGTCGACGGTGAGTTGGCCCCGGGGGACGTCCAAGACGGCGAGCGGAACCTGCAGCTGGAAACCGATTCGATGGCCGTGCGCACCCGCTTCTTCGACGACTTCTTTCTCAACGGCGCCCGCGACGGCATCCGCCAGTCGGTGATCCTCGCGGCCGGCCTCGACGCGCGCGCGTACCGGTTGAGCTGGCCGCCCGGCAGCGTGGTGTACGAGGTGGACCAGCCCAAGGTGGTCGAATTCAAGACCGCCACCATGGCCGAGCTGGGCGCCACTCCCACCGCGGAACGCCGGACCGTCAGCGTCGACCTGCGCGACGACTGGCCGGAAGCGTTGCGGCGCAGCGGTTTCGACCCGGCACAGCCCACGTCGTGGAGCGCCGAGGGGCTGCTGATGTACCTGCCGCCCGAGGCCCAGGACCGGCTCTTCGACAACATCACCGAGCTCAGCGCCCCCGGCAGCAAGCTGGCGACCGAATTCCACGGCGATTCGGGCCGGACGATGACCGAACGCGCCAATCAGTTCAACGAGCGGTGGGCGAACCTGGGCTGCGACATCGACCTGTCCGGGCTGTTCTTCGAGGGCGAGCGCAGCAACGTCGTCGAGTACTTGTCAGGCCGCGGCTGGCAGGTCAGCACACGCGAGCGCCGCGAGTATTTCGCCGACTACGGTCTGGTCTTCCCCGACGACGACACGTCGCAGCTGCGCAACATCGTCACCGTCTCCGCGACGCTGAGTTAACCCGATGGCGGCGACCCGCTAGCTGGGCCTGGCGGCCGGGGCACGCACCACCATCGGCACGGCGGGGAAGCACCACGCCATCTCGGTGCGCGACTTGCGCAGCGCGGCGGTGCCGTAGCCCTTCTTGCGGTGTTCGGGGTGAATCCAGATCCGCACGTTAACCTCGCCGCCGAGCAACTCGCCGAACACCATTCCGACCTTCTCGCCGGAGTCGACGGCCACGAACCAGGCGGCCTCCTCGTCGTCGAGCCGTCCGAGCGCCGCGCTGATCTCGTCGTCGAGGTTGCCGGCCGGCCCACCGGAACCGTCGCCCGCCGCGCCCATGTCCTCGGTGCGGGCGGCGAAGATGTCGCGGTCCTTATCGGCGGAAAAGGGCCGCAGTTCCAGGGTCTCCCCGGAGCTGGCCGGCCGCTCGCCGAGGGTGAAGCTCAGCTGCTTGTTCAGGTCCTCGAGTTCGGTCAGGATCTTGCGGCGCGAGTCGATGGTGAGCTGGTCGAACGACATTCCCATCACCGCTTCGGCGGCCACGTGGGAGGTGTCGAGTAGCCGGACGATCGCCTCGACCGCGGCCGCCTTGTTCTCGGACTCCACGACGACATCGGCGATCTCGTGCCGCCGTTCAAGGGCTTTCAGCAGAGCATCGGCGATCTCGCGACGGGCGGCTTTGCGGTCGTGGTCGGTCATTGCACCAGCCTAGAACGCCGGTGGGGGAAGCGCGCTACATCGCCGGTTTCCCAGCTCCAGGAACCGTCGGTAGCGGTCCTCGACCGGGGCCGCCCAGGCGGGGTCGGGTTCGACGACGCGCTCGGTGCGGGCCCAGCGCGCGGCGTCGGCGATCGAGGTTTCCAGGCCCGCCGCGATCCGCGCGAGGAAGGCCGCGCCCAGCGCCGCCCCCTCGGGAACCGCGGACACCTCGACCGGCCGCCCGGTGGCGTCGGCGATGGCCTGCATCCACGGCCCGACCCGGGTGCCGCCGCCCGTGGCGACGATCCGCGCCGCCGGCGCCCCGCCGAGCTCGATGAGCTGGCGGACCACGAAGCCGGACGCCTCGTAGGCGGCCCGGCGCAGCGCGGCGGCGTCGTGGGTGAGGTCGAGGGCTTCGAGCACGGCCCGGCGATCCGGGTCGTGGAACGGGGTGCGCTCCCCGCGGATGTAGGGCGACCACACCGGCACCCGCCCGGGCAGCGCCGCGGCCGGGTCGGCGGGTGCGACGACGCGGTCCACCCAACCGAGGAACAGCCCGCCGGCATTGCTGGCCCCGCCGATCTGGTTCTTGCCCGCGGCCGTGTGGGGAATGGTCCACAGTCCGGGCACCTGCCGGGGCTCTGCGATGGTGGTCCACACGATCAACGTGGTGCCGCACAGCACCAGCACGTCGCCGTCGCGGTCGGCGCCCGCCACGATCTGTTCGCACAACGCGTCGATCGCGCCGATCCCGAGCGCGGCGCCGCCGCCCCGCACCCGCCCGACGGCGGCGCCCATGCTCTCCACCCGGGGCATCTGGTCGGGCCGGGCGCCCCGTTCGGCGCACGCCTCGGGATTCCAGCCGGTCCCGTCGAACAGCGGGTAAGCGGTGGCGGCGGTGGCGAAGTCGATCACCGCCTCGCCCGCCAGCGCGTAATTGGCCACCGCGGGCGCCGGCCAGTACCCGGCCGCGCCGCGCGCCTCGCCGGCGGTCCAGCGCAGGAACTCGGCGGCCTCGCCCAGCGCGGGCAGCGGCTGCGCGTCCTGTTCCGGAACCCGGCCGCGTTCGTCGCCGTAGAGCAGCCCGGGCGTCATCGGCGCACCCTCGGCGTCGACGGCCGTCAGTGACGGCACCATCGCCGACACGGCGACCGCCCTCGCGTCCGGACGGTCCAGCTGGTCGAGCGCCACCACCGGTCCCCGCCGCCACGCCTCGTCCGCGTCGTGCTCCAGCCGGCCGGGCGTCGGCACCCGCAATTGGTGCGGGATCCGCGCCCGCGCCGTCACCCGGCCGTCGGCGTCCGCGGCGACCGCCTTGACCGCGGTGCTGCCGACGTCGATGCCGATTGTGACGCCTTCACGTGACACGGGCGTCACCGTACGCCAGCATTGGGGTTCGTGACGTCAAGACCGCGCGCCCTGGTGACCGCCCCGCTGCGCGGGCCGGGCTTCGCCAAGCTCCGCGAACTCGCCGACGTCGTCTACGACCCCTGGATCGAGCAGACACCGCTGCGGATCTACAGCGCCGAACAACTCGCCGAGCGCATCACCGCCGAGGCCGCCGATGTCGTTGTGGTGGAAAGCGACTCGGTGGCCGGCCCGGTCTTCGGCCTGGGCCTGCGGGCGATCGCCTCCACCCGCGGCGACCCCAACAACGTCGACATCGCCGGCGCCACCGCGGCCGGGATCCCGGTGCTGAACACCCCGGGCCGCAACGCCGACGCGGTCGCCGAGATGACGGTGGCGCTGCTGTTGGCCGCCACCCGCGGGCTGCTGCCCGCGGACTCGGATGTCCGCAGCGGCAACATCTTTCGCGACGGAACCATCCCCTATCAGCGGTTCCGCGGCTGGGAGGTCGCCGGGCGCACCGCCGGGCTGGTGGGCCTCGGCGCCGTCGGCCGCGCCACCGCGTGGCGGCTGTCCGGCCTGGGCCTGCGGGTCATCGCCCACGACCCGTACAACGACGAGGCCCGGCACGGCCTGGACGAACTGCTCGCCGAGGCCGACGTCGTCTCCATGCACGCCCCCGTCACCGACGACACCGTCGGCATGATCGGCGCCGAGCAGTTCGCCGCCATGCGCGACGGCGTGGTCTTCCTCAACACCGCCCGCGCCCAGCTGCACGACACCGACGCACTGGTCGACGCGCTGCGCGGCGGCAAGGTGTCCGCCGCCGGCCTGGACCACTTCGTCGGCGAGTGGCTGGCATCCGATCACCCGCTGGTCGGCATGCCCAACGTCGTCCTGACGCCCCACATCGGCGGCGCCACGTGGAACACTGAGGCTCGGCAGGCGCAGATGGTGGCCGACGACCTCGAGGCGCTGCTGGCCGGCATGACGCCCGCCCACGTCGTCAACCCGGAGGTGCTCGGCCCATGAAATCCGTAGACAACCCCGAAACGGCGGTGCTGGACGCGGCCAAGGACATGCTGCGCAGGGGCCTGGTCGAGGGAACCGCGGGCAACATCTCCGCGCGACGCTCCGACGGCAACATCGTCATCACGCCGTCGTCGGTCGACTACCGCGACATGCAGCTCGACGACCTCGTGCTGATAGACCCGGACGGCGCCGTGCTGCAGGCGGCCGAGGGCCGGTCGCCGTCCTCGGAGCTGCAGCTGCACCTGGCCTGTTACCACGCGTTCGACGACATCGGCAGTGTGATCCACAGCCACCCGGTGTGGGCGACCATGTTCGCCATTGCGCACCAGGCGATTCCGGCCTGCATCGACGAGTTCGCGGTGTACTGCGGCGGGGACGTCCGCTGTGCCGAGTACGCCGCGTCGGGCACGCCGGACGTCGGCGCCAACGCCGTCAAGGCGCTCGACGGCCGGGGCGCCGCATTGATCGCCAACCACGGCCTGGTGGCGGTGGGGCCGCGCCCGGACAAGGTGCTGCACATCACCGCGCTGGTGGAACGCACCGCCCAAATCGTCTGGGGCGCAAGGGCGCTCGGCGGTCCGGTGCCCATCCCCGAGGACGTGAACCGCAATTTCGCCGCCGTCTACGGCTACCTGCGCGCGAACGCCTGATGCGCCCGGTCCGGTTCGGCCACGCGAGCGTGGCGCGGGTACTCGAACTCCAATTCGACCTGGCGACACGGCTTTTCGCACAGACGCCGCCGTCCGGCTGGCGGGATAACGCCGACCTGCTGGTGCCGGACTTCTTCGACCCATCGACCGATCAGTGGCACATCGCGATCCAGAGTTGGGTGATCGAGGTCGACGGGCTGACCGTCGTGGTGGACACCGGTGTCGGCAACGACCGCTCGCGCCCGCACATGCCGCCCCTGGACCACCTGAACACCGGATTCCTGGGCGCCCTGCGGTCCGCGGGCGTCGACCGCGCCGCGGTGGACGTGGTGGTCAACACCCACATCCACTCCGACCACGTCGGGTGGAACACGATGCTCGAGGACGGCGCGTGGGTCCCGACCTTCCCCAACGCCCGCTACGTCGTCCCGGCCGCCGACTACCGCCACTTCGCACCCGACGGCCCCGCGGCAGCGCGCACGCCGCGCAGCGAGGAGGAGGCGGCCCAGCAGCGCGGCGACCAGCTCGTGTTCGCGGACAGCGTCGCACCCATCGAAGGCCAGCTCGTCCAATGGTCCGACGACTACGAGATCAGCCCGTCGCTGCGGCTGCGGCCCGCCCCCGGACACACGCCGGGCTCCTCGGTGCTGTGGCTGGACGCCGGCCAGCCGGCCGTGTTCGTCGGCGACCTCACCCACAGCCCACTGCAACTCCGCCGGCCCGCCGACGCCTGCGCCTTCGACATCGACGCGCCCGCCGCCGCGGTGACCCGCAGGCGGATCTTCACCCAGGCGGTCGGAGCGAAGGCCGCCGTGATCCCCGCGCACTACCCCGGCCACGGCGGCGCCACGATCCGCTCCGTCGCCGACCAATTCGACGTCGATCACTGGCTCGACATCGATACGGTGTGAGGCATGGCGCCGTACCGAGTGGTCCAGTGGTCGACCGGCAACATCGGCAAGCGCGCGCTCGGCGTCCTGCTGGACCGCGGCAACTTCGACGTGGTCGGCGTCCACGCCTTCGGGCCGGACAAGGTGGGTCGCGACGCGGGCGAGCTGGCCGGGCAGGCCACGGTCGGCGTCGCCGCCACCGACGACGCCGACGCGCTGATCGGGCTTCGCCCCGACTGCGTGTGCTACATGCCGCGAGCCATCGACTACGACCTGGTGCTCAGGATGCTGCGCGCCGGCATCAACGTCGTCACCACGGGCGACTTCCTGACCGGCACCCATCACCCGGTGGAGCTCCCGGCGCTCGAAGAGGCGGCGCAGCGGGGCGGTGCGACCTTCCTCGGGACCGGGTTCGAGCCGGGCTTCATCAACGTCGTCGCCGGTTTCCTCACCGGCGCGTGCCGGCGGGTCGACAAAGTCACGCTCGTCGAAACGCTGGACTGCACAACGTATCCCGTGTGGGACGTATGGAAAGTGCTGGGATTCGGCAAGACACCGCGGGAGCCGGTGACGCACATCGACCCGGCGACGCAGCGATACGGCCTCGGTTACTTCGAGACGCTGGACATGATCGCCGCCATGCTCGGTGTGCAAATCGACGCCAAGGAGGCGTTCGTCGAACCGGCGGTGCTGACCCGCGATCTGGAGCTGGGGTGGGTGGACTTCGCCGCCGGCACCATCGGGGGGCAGCGCCGCACCTATCGCGGCCTGCTCGGGGGCCGGCCGGTGGTCGAGCTTGCCATCTGCTGGACGATGAGCAACGACGCGCTCGACCCGCAGTGGAGCGACCCCGAGGGGTTCAGCGTGGTGATCGAGGGCAAACCGCGCGTCGACGCGACGATCCGGTTCGGCGAGGCCGGGCAGGACGCGATGACGGTGCTGATGGACAGCACCGCCGTGGCCGCGGTCAACGCCATCCCGTTCCTGTGCGACGCGGGGCCAGGCGTCATCACGCCGACCGACCTGCCGATCACGGGATCTAAAGGGGCGCTATCGGTTTGAACCGCGCCACACGCGCGGCGCGACGCCATGCGTACGGCCGAACAGCCGGCTGAAGTAGCCGGGGTCGCCGATCCCGACCCGCCCCGCGACCTCCGCGATCGGCAGGTCCGTTTCGGCCAGCAACGTCCGGGCCTCGGCCATCCGGCGCTCGATGATCCACTCCTGCACCGTGCGTCCTGTGCGGCGACGCACCACTGTGGTCAGGTGTCCCGCCGTGATGCCGAGTTCGCCCGCCACGTCGCGCAGCGACAACGGCTCGGCGAGGCGACGGTCGATCACCTCGAAGACCTCGGCCAGCAGTGGCTCGCCGCTGCGTCGCAGGTCGCCGACCACGTCGACCGCCAACCGGGAGAGGTCGATCAGCAGCAGCGTGAGATGCGCCAGCGACGCCTGCTGGTAACCCTCTCGGCGCGTATTCAATTCGGTTTCGATCGACGCGATGGCGCCCTCCCACGCCGACCGGCGGTCGGCGGGGACCTCCAGCCGCAGCAGTCCTCCGGATCTGCCGTGCAGGAACGGGAACAGCAGCGGATGCGCCCGCCACGCCGGCCATGGCGATCGCCCGGCCTCGCCAAGCGCCGCGGGATCGAAGAACACCCCGACCCCGACATCGATAAGGCCCACAACCTGGGCGGGGTCGATCACCTCACCCGCCGCCAGTACATATACATAGCCCGGCCCGGGGCTGTACCAGAGCGCCGGGAATTCGTGAATGTGGCGGCGTTGCTCGGGCAAGTCTTCCCGCCCGGCCCGTAGCACCGACACCGGAGGCGTGTCCGGACCGGTCCGATACTCGTAGATCGGCACGCCCCTGCGGTGCCGAATCATCCGGGCGGGTTGGGTCATGGTGCGAAATATCGTCCTAGTTTTGCCAAAGATCGGCCACCTTGCCTGTGAATCAGCGTCTCATCATGAAGTGTATGACGAAACATCATCCACATGACTACCTCCCGGCCGCCGGACACGACGCGCTGCTGCCCTGCTACGACCTGTTCGCCCGGCTGTTGGGAATGCCGAAGGTCTACAACACCCTGATCGCGCAGGCCGAACTCGCCGACGGCCAGCGTGTACTGGAAATCGGCTGCGGCACCGGTAATCTCACCACCCGCGTCAAACGCGCCCACCCCGCCGTCGACGTGACGGGATGTGACCCGGACCCGAGGGCACTGGACCGGGCGCGGCGCAAATCAAACGACATCCGCTTCGAACAGGGCTACGCCGAGCGGCTGCCCTACACCGACGGCGAGTTCGACCGGGTGTTGTCGTCGATGATGCTGCACCATGTCAGCGCCGACGCGAAAGCCACTGCCGCGCAGGAGATCTTCCGGGTCCTGCGCCCGGGCGGCCGGCTGCACCTGGTCGACATCGGCGGCGACGCGTCCGCCGACCACGGCCCGCTGGCGCGGCTCATCAGGCGCAACCCGCACGCGGCCGGCAACCTCGGCGACGCGATCCCCCGACTGCTGAGCGCCGCGGGGTTCGAGTGCGCCGAGCTCGCGTCGACGCCCCACCGCGTCCTGGGGCAATTGAACTACTACCGCGCCACGCGCCCCTGATCAATCCGAAGGCTGCGAAACACCCTCATGCGGTGGACATTGATTCGATAGAACAGGCCCGGGAACCGGCGGTACAAGTGCCAAATGACCTGAACCGCAGCGGGAAACACGATCAGCGGCCGGTTGCGGTCCACACCACGCAGTATCGCGCGGGCCGCGGCCGGCGCGCTCATCTGGGGCATCAGGTAATGAGTGCGCCGGCTCAGCGTCGCCACCCGCTCGCGCGGCATGTTGACCACGACCATGTTGTCGTAGATTTTCGTCTTCATGTCGCCCGGGCATGCCGCACTGACCCGCACGCCGAGGTCCGCTCCCTCGGCGCGCAGCGAAAGCGAAAGTCCCACGATCCCATGCTTGCTGGTGCAGTAGGGAACGTTGCCCGGCTGCGGAACCAGCCCACTGAGCGATGAAATGTTCACGATGTGGCCGTGGCCCTGGCGCGCCATGACCTGATACGCGTGCATCGTCCCGTAGACCACGCCGAGCAAGTCGACGTCGAGCACGCGGCGCCACTGCTGCATCGAGAGGTCGCGCGAATCCCCGCCGATCGCGATGCCGGCGTTGTTGATCATGTAGTCGACGCGTCCGTATTCGGCCACTGCGCCGTCGACCAGCTTGGCCACCTCGGTTTCGTCGGCCATGTCCACCCGCACGGCGGCTGCGTCCGCCCCGCTTTGCTCGAGGCGCCCCGCCACCTGACGGGCGGCGTCGCCGTCGACATCGGCGACCACGACCGTGGCACCGCGGCGCCCGAGCTCCTCGCTCAGCGCCTCGCCTAAACCCATCCCGCCGCCGGTGACGATCGCCACCGCGCCCTCGAACCGCTGCATGACCCAGTCCTCTCCGGCGCGCCTACCCCAGGACAATTACATCTGATATAATCTTACATCAGATGTAATAATTGGAAAGGATCGATCACGGCCGACGGGACAAGCCTGCGGGAACGCAAGCGGAAGCAGACCAGGCGGGAACTGATCATCGCGGCCATGCGCCTGTTCGAGGAGAAGGGCTACGAACGTACGACGGTGGCCGAGATCGCCGCGGCCGCAGGGGTTTCCACCAAGACCTTCTTCAACTACTTCACGAGCAAGGACGAGGTCCTTTTCCCGCACCTGGCGCGGCGGATCGACGCCGCGGTTGCGCTGATCGAGCGGCGCGGACCGGATGCCCCGATGGCCGAGGTGCTCGTGGCCGCAATGCAACACATGCTGGCCGACGCCCTCACCGAGGAGGTCGAGGGTGGCCTGGCCGGAGTCCGGCTGCCGATGATCATGTCGGTGCCCGCCGTCCAAGCGGCCACGCTGCATCGCTACTTCCTCGCCGAGACCCAACTCGCCGGAGCGCTGCAGGGCGCCTATCCCGACACGCTCGACCCGACGGCCGCCGCGGCCGTCATCGGCTCGGTCATGGGGGCGGCGATCGCCGCTGCGCTGGTGTGCCTACAGGGGGGTGACGACGGCCAACAGCTGCGCGTCGCGGTCGAACGCGCCATCGACATCGCGATCAACGGGGTGCGCGACATCCGGACTAGCGTTGGTCGAACGCGACCTTGACGGCGCCGCTGTCGGCCTGGTTGGCGATCGCCAGGAACGCGTCGCGCCATTGATCGAGCCGAAAGGTGTGTGTCAGCATGGGGCGCAGGTCGATTCGGCCGCCGGCGGCCAGGTCGAGGTAGTGCGCGATGGCGTGCTTGCGCCGGCCCTCGACCTCCTCGACGCCGAAGGCGTTGGAGCCCACCAGGGCGATCTCCTTGAAATACAACGGACTCCACTCCCAGCGGCCCGGCGCGTGCACGCCGGCCTTCACCAGCGTCCCGCGGGAGCGGAGCACCCGCACGCCCACCTCGAAGGTCTCCGGCTTACCGATGGTGTCGTAGACGACGTCCACGGCCCCGGGATGCGCCATCGGCAGACCCAGCAGCGGCCGCCGCAGACGGCCACCGCCCCACGCGACCACCTCCTCGATGACGGCCTGGCGCGGCTCGTGATCCAGCACCAGGGCGGCCCCGAACCGTCGGGCCAGTTCCTTCTGAGCCTCGAACCGCGCCACCACCGCGACGGCCACGCCCGGGTAGAGCGCCCGCAGGATGGCTACCGCGCACAGCCCCAGCGAGCCGGCGCCGTACACCAGGACGCGGCCCGATCCCGGCGGCGGGTGGCGGGTGATCGCATGCAGGGACACCGAAAACGGATCGGCGAACACGGCCGCCTCGTCGGGGATGGACTCCGGCACGCCGAACAGCATGCTGTCGTGGGCCGGCATCAGCTCGGCGTAGCCGCCGGTCACGTCGGCCGAGACCCCGGTGTGAATGCCGGGCTTGATGTCGCCGTCGGTGAAGCTCCAGCACAGGCTGTAGTCGCCGTCCTCGCAGGCCGGACAGGGCGGGGAGATGCCGCGGGGCCCGCAGGACAGCCACGGGTTGAGCACCACCCGCTGCCCCACTTCCACTCCACGGGCGTTCGGGCCCAGCGCCACCACGTCGGCGACCACCTCGTGGCCCATGACCTGCGGGAAGGAACAGAAGGACGACATCGCGTTGTCGGCGTCGCCCTC
The DNA here is from genome assembly GCF_001667625.1 of Mycobacterium sp. E1715. Classification (NCBI taxonomy): domain Bacteria; kingdom Bacillati; phylum Actinomycetota; class Actinomycetes; order Mycobacteriales; family Mycobacteriaceae; genus Mycobacterium; species Mycobacterium sp. E1715. Next base: position 11,941 of record NZ_LZJJ01000326.1, on the reverse strand, counting down.
GCCGAAATCCATCAGGATCTGCTTGGAGTCCGAGCCGCAGATGCCGGTCAGCCGTGGCCGGGTGAGCACCCAATCATCATGCGGCAGTTGCGGTTCCGGCACGTCGCGCAGCGCGGTCGGGGTGCGGCCCAAATTCGCGGTGAGCGTGTTGGCCCCGTCGGGCACCTCGAACGGCTCCGGCGGCACGCCATACACCAGCGCCCTCATCGGGGAGCCATCCCCGCCGCGCCCGCGATGAACGCGTCCAGGTCGGCGTTCTTGGCGTCGACGACCGCCTTCATGTCCGGCACATAGTGTTCGAAGCCGTCGCCGTCCAGCGCCGCGATGATGCCGTCGGCCACCTCGTCGGCGGGCACCTTGGGCCCTTGATACCGGGGTTCCTCACTGCCGGGGTGGTCCCAGATCTCGGTGTCGACGGGACCCGGCTCGATCAGCTTCACCGAGACGCCGGAGCCGTACAGGTCCACGGCCATCGCCTCGCTCCAGCCGCAGAGCGCGAATTTGCTTGCGCAATAGGCGGACTCGTGAATGATGCCGAGCCGGCCGCCGACGCTCGACACATTGACGATCAGGCCGGATCCACGGGCCAGCATGCGCGGCAGCAGGGCCAGCGTCAGCCGCATCGGTGCGAAGAAGTTGACCCGCATCACGTCTTCCACCTCGCCGGGGGTCAGCGCGGTGACCGGGCGGCGCTTCGGGACGGCGGCGTTGTTGATCAGCACGTCGACGCCACCGAGCTCGTCCCAGGCACGTGCGGCCAGGCCATCCAGCGCGGCGGTGTCGGCCAGGTCGGCCACCCACATCGCCGACGCCGGCGACGTGCGCCGGCAGTCGGCCAGCACCTCGCCCAGCCGGTCGCGGCGGCGCGCGACCAGCCCCACCACCGCCCTCCCGGCCGCCAACCGGCGGGCCAGGGCCGCGCCCAGCCCGGACGACGCACCCGTGATGAGTACCCGATCAGCCATCAGTCAAGGTTGCCGCGAATCGCGGGAAGCGTACAGTGGTAGAAGCTTGTTATATTGGCTAAATATTAGCTTAACTACTTCTGAATTGGGGCAGACATGACTTCTACCCGGTACGAGGGCGACACCTGGGACCTGGCGTCCAGCGTCGGGGTGACCGCGACGATGGTCGCCGCCGCCCGCGCCGTGGCGACCCGCGCCGACCGTCCGCTGATCAACGACCAGTTCGCCGAGCCGCTGGTCCGGGCCGTCGGCGTGGACCTGCTCACCCGGCTGGCGACCGGCGAGGTGAACCCGGACGAGCTGAACGACGCGCACGACGGCGCGACCGGTTCGGCCGGCGCGATGTCCCGCATGGCGGACAACATGGCGGTGCGCACCAAGTTCTTCGACGAGTTCTTCCTCGACGCGACGCGGGCGGGCATCAAGCAGGCCGTGATCCTGGCCTCCGGCCTGGACGCCCGCGCCTACCGGCTGGACTGGCCGGCCGGGACCGTCGTCTACGAGGTCGACCAGCCGCAGGTGATCGACTTCAAGTCGCGCACCCTGGCCGAACTGGGCGCCGCGCCCACCGCCGACCGCCGGGTGGTCGCCGTCGACCTGCGCGACGACTGGCCCGCCGCGTTGCGGGCCGCCGGATTCGACCCCGCCCAGCCGACCGCGTGGAGCGCCGAGGGCCTGCTCGGCTACCTGCCGCCGGAGGCGCAGGATCGCCTGCTGGACACCATCACCGACCTCAGCGCGCCGGGCAGCCGCGTGGCCGTCGAAAGCGCGCCCAACCGGGAGCCCGGGGACGAGGACAAGATGAAGGAACGCATGCAGCACATCTCGGAACGCTGGCGTGCGCACGGTTTCGACCTGGACATGGCGGGGCTCGTCTACTTCGGGGACCGCAACGAAGCGGCGCCCTACCTCGCCGACCACGGGTGGCGGCTGCACAAGGTCAGCATCCGGGAGTTGTTCGCGGCCAACGGCCTTCCGCCACTCGAGGACGACGACATGCGCATGGGCGAGATGCTCTACGTGAGCGGCACGCGATGAGCCAGGGACGTAGCGACGGCGACAGCTGGGGACCTGCGTCCAGCGTGGGCGCGACGGCCACCATGGTGGCGGCATCGCGCGCGGTGGCCTCGCAGGGACCCAACGCGCTGCTCGACGATCCGCTGGCCGAGCCACTGGTCCGCGCCGTCGGCCTGGAGCCCTTCATCCGCATCGTCGACGGGCACGTCGACTTCGAGGACGACCCGCTGTTCAACCGCAAGTCGCGGGCCGAGCAGATCACGGTTCGCACCCGGTTCTTCGACGACTTCTTCACCGGCGCCACCAAAGACGGTGTGCGACAAGCGGTCATCCTGGCGTCCGGCCTGGACACGCGCGCCTACCGGTTGCGGTGGCCGGCGGGCACCGTCGTCTACGAGATCGACCAGCCGCAGGTCATCGCGTTCAAGACCGACACGCTGGCCGGCCTCGGCGCCGCCCCGACCGCCGAGCGCCGCACGATCGCCATCGACCTGCGCGACGACTGGCCGGCCGCGTTGCGCGACGGCGGCTTCGACGTGGCCCAACCGACCGCGTGGAGTGCCGAGGGGCTGCTCCCCTACCTGCCGCCCGAGGCCCAGGACCGGTTGTTCGACAACGTGACCGCACTCAGCGCGCCGGGCAGCCGGCTGGCGACCGAACACGTGCCGGACCCGAACGTGTTCTCCGAGGAGCGGTTGCAGCGCATCAGCGAACGGTGGCAGCGTCTCGGTCTCAACCTCGACGCGGCCGACCTGTTCTACCGCGGCGAGCGCAACGTCGTCGTCGACTATCTCAGCACCCACGGCTGGCGGGTGACGACCCATCCGGCGCGAGAGCTCTACGCCCAGAACGGGTTCGACTTCCCCGCGGACGAGATGGCGGCCACCTTCGGCGAGTTGAGCTACGTCGCCGCGACGCTCGCGTAGCTGGTTGGCTAGGGTTGCGCCTATGTCACGCGCTCACGACGACGAGTGGGATCTGGCGTCCAGTGTGGGCGCGACCGCGACCATGGTGGCCGCCGGGCGCGCCATGGCCACCAAGGATCCCCGCGGCCTGATCCACGACCCGTTCGCCGAACCGCTGGTGCGCGCGGTGGGGGTCGACTTCTTCACCAAGATGATGGATGGCGAGCTCGACCTCGACGCGATCGAGAACACCTCGCAGGTGCGCATGCAGGCGATGGTCGACGGAATGGCGGTGCGCACCAAGTATTTCGACGACTACTTCATGAACGCCACCGCCGCGGGGGTCCGGCAGGTGGTCATCCTCGCATCGGGGTTGGATGCGCGCGCCTACCGGCTGCCGTGGCCCGATGGCACGGTGGTCTACGAGATCGACCAGCCCCGGGTCATCGAGTTCAAGACGGACACATTGGCCGGCATCGGCGCCGAACCGACCGCGACGCGGCGCACCGTGCCGATCGACCTGCGCGCGGACTGGCCGGCGGCGCTGAAGGCGTCCGGATTCGACCCGACTGCGCCGACGGCGTGGCTGGCCGAGGGTCTGCTGATCTACCTGCCGCCCGAGGCCCAGGACCGGTTGTTCGACAACATCACGGCGCTCAGCGTGCCCGGCAGCACCATCGCCACCGAATTCGTGCCCGGAATCATCGATTTCGATGCCGAGAGGGTGCGGGAGATGTCCGGTTCCTTCCGCGACCACGGCGTGGACATCGACATGGCGTCGCTGGTCTACGCCGGCGAACGCAACCACGTCCTGGACTACCTGCGGTCCAAGCGGTGGGACGTCGAGGGCACCACCCGGACGGAACTGTTCCACCGCCAGGGCATCGAGGTGCCGCCACCGCAAAACGACGACCCGCTCGGCGAGATCATCTTCATCAGCGGCGGCCTCACCGGCTAGCCGCTAGAACCGCGACGGCCCCGGCCACAGCACGCTGGCGCCGCTCAGCGCCTGTTCGACGTTGTCCACGATGCCGCTGACGGTGCGGCCGAGCAGCGCGGCCAGCGCAGCCGGCAGCGAAGCGGCGGCCGGTTGCGACGAGGCCCGGGGTCGCACCATGTCCAGCAGCGACGACCTCGGATAGCTCACCACGCGGACATCGGTGTCCGCGTCCAATCCGGCCAGGATCTTCGCCCGGCGCACCGCGGTGCGGAAACCGCCGAGCTCGTCGACCAGGCCCCGCTCGAGGGCGTCAGCGCCGGTCCAGATGCGGCCCTGCGCAACGCGATCGACGGCTTCGGCGGTCAGGTTGCGCGCCTCGGCGACCCGCTGCACGAAGTCCGCGTAGAACAGGTCCGCCTCGGCCTCCCGGTGTGCCTGCTGTTCGGGCGTGAACGGCGCGTCGATCGACCACGCGTCGGCATTGGCGTTGGTGCGCACCGTGTCCGACCCGACGCCCAACCGGTCCAACAGGTCGCGGATCACCAACTTGCCGGTGATGACACCGATCGAGCCGGTTACCGTCGCGGGGTTGGCGACGATCGCGTCGGCCCCCATCGAGACGTAATAGCCGCCGGACGCGGCGACCGCGCCCATCGAGGCCACCACCGGCTTGCCGCGCTTGCGGGCCTGGGTCACCTCGCGCCAGATGCTCTCCGAGGCGGTGATCGTGCCGCCGGGACTGTTCACCCGCAGCACGATCGCGGACACGGAGTCGTCGGCGCCGGCCTCCCGCAGCGCCGCTCCGATGGTGTCGCCGCCCGCGGTCGCGGTGCCCAGCGGCAGGAACTGGGGCCCGCCGCGGCCGTCGACGATCATGCCGTCGAGCGTGACGACGGCCAGGGTCGGCTTGGGCCGGCGACCGGGCACCGGCGGCTTGGGTGCGGCCAGCCGGGGGCGGGCCGCGCCCGCGTAGCGCGACAGGAACAGCCGCGGCGGGGCGGTCTCGTCCGAAACGTCCTTCACCCCAACCAGTTCGGCGATGCGCGCGTAGGCCTCGTCGCGGAATCCGATCCGGTCGAGCAAACCGGCCGCGACGGCGTCGTCCCGCAACAGCGGGGCGCGGTCGGCCAGCGCGTCGAGGGCGCCCGGGTCGAGCTTGCGCGATTCGGCGATCGCCCGCCACGCCTGCTCCTGCAGGCTTTCCAGCATCCGGGTGACGGCCTCGCGGTGAGCCGTCGTGAAGCCGTGTTCGGTGAAACGGTTTGCCGCCGACTTGTATTGGCCGCGCGCGACGAATTGGGGTTCGATGCCCGCCTTGTCGAACGCGTCGCGCAGGAAGGTGGCGTTGCTGGCGAAGCCGATCAGCCCGACGCTTCCCGAGGGCTGCATCCACACCTCGCCGAACGCCGAGGCCAGGTAGTAGGACAGCGTGCCCGGATAGGTCTCGGCCCAGGCCAGTGACGGCTTGGCGGCGGTGAAGGCGGCGATGGCCTCGCGCAGCTCCTGCACGGCCGCCGGCGGCGATGCGGCCAGTTGCACGCGGGCGATCAGCCCGGCGACCCGCGGGTCCTCGGCCGCGCGATGGATGGCGGCGATCGCGTCGCGCAGCGCCATCGGCCTGCCGCCGGTGAAGAGCGCCAGCGGGTCGAACCCCGTCGCCTCGGGTGGGGCCGAGCGCAGGTCGAGCTCGAGCACGCAGCCGTTGGGCACGCCGTGGTGGCGGGCGGTGTCGACGCGCCCGGCCAGCGCGCGGACGTCGTCGACCCCGGGAAGCGAGGGCAGGAAGGCGAACATGTCTGCAGCGTACCGACACCGCGCCCGTACGGTGGTGGGGTGAGGTTCGCCATCGCCATCCCCCAGCTCGACTACGACCGGTTCGACGCCGACGGGCTGCGCGCCTACCTGCTCCGCGCCGAGGAACTCGGGTTCGAGGGCGGCTGGGTCCTCGAGCAGATCATCGGTGACGCACCGCTGCTGGCGCCGCTCGAGCTGCTGGCCTACTGCGCGGCCTGCACCGAGCGCCTCCGCCTAGGGGTCGCCGTCCTGGTGACGTCGCTGCACGATCCGCTGCAGCTGGCCTCATCCGTCACGGCGGTCGACCGGCTCAGCCACGGCCGGCTGGACGTCGGCGTCGGGACCGGTGGGGGCTTTCGCAGGTTCGCCGCGTTCGGCGTCGAAAAGGACACGTACATCTCGTATTTCACCGAGGGCCTGAAGCTGATGAAGGCCGCCTGGTCCGACGAGCCCCGGGTGACGTTCCACGGCCGGTTCCGCGACGTCGACGACGTGCCGATCCAGCCCAAGCCGGTGCAGCGGCCGCACCCGCCCATCTGGTTCGGCGGCCTGGCGCCCAAGGCCCTGGCGAGGGCGGTGCGCCACGGCGACTCGTTCCTGGGCGCGGGTTCGTCGACCACCGAGGCGTTCGCCGGGGCCGTCGGCGTCGTGCGCCGCGAACTCGGCGAACAGCAAAGGGATCCGGCGCATTTCACCATCGGCAAACGCGTCTATCTGATGGTCGACGACGACGCGGCGCGCGCCCGGACCCGCGTGCTCGCGGGCCTGAGGCGGATCTACGGCACGACGCCCGGCGTCGAGGACGTGCCGGTGTCCGGCACGCCCGACGACGTGGCGCGCGGGCTGCGTGCGGTGATCGACGCGGGCGCCGAGTACCTGCTGCTCAATCCCGTGGGCGCCGACGTCGGCGAGAACCGGGAACAGATGGAACGCCTTGCCGCGGAGGTCATTCCGCAGCTGGCTTGATCAGAGCTCGGTGACCGAGCCGCCCGCGGCGGTGATCTTCTCGCGGGCGCTGCCGCTGAACTTGTGCGCCGTCACGTCGACCTTGACGGTCAGCTTGCCGTCGCCGAGGACCTTGACCAACGCGTTCTTGCGGACCGCGCCCTTGGCCACCAGGTCGTCCACGCCGACGGAGCCGCCCTTCGGGAACAGCCGGTTGATGTCGGCGACGTTGACGATCTCGTACTCGGTGCGGAACCGGTTCCGGAACCCCTTGAGCTTGGGCAGCCGCATGTGAATCGGCATCTGCCCACCCTCGAAGGTGGCCGGCACGTTCTTGCGGGCCTTGGTGCCCTTGGTGCCGCGGCCGGCGGTCTTGCCCTTGGACCCCTCACCGCGGCCGACGCGGGTGCGGGCCGTCTTGGACCCGGGCGCCGGCTTCAGGTCGTGCAGCTTGATGGTCACTGTGTCTCCTCCACCTCAACGAGGTGATTGACCACCGCGATGAGGCCACGGGTCTGTGGGTTGTCCTCACGGATCACCGAGTGGCGGATCCGCCGCAGGCCCAGCGTGCGCAGGCTCTCCCGCTGCTTCCAGCGGGCCCCGATGGTGCTGCGCACCTGGGTGATCTTCAACTGGCTCATTGCGGTGCCGTTCCCTCGCGCGCGGCACTGGCGGCCAGCGCTTCACTTTCACGTCGCGCCCTCAGCATTCCGGCCGGGGCGACATCCTCGATGGGCAGTCCGCGCCGGGCGGCCACCTCCTCGGGACGCTGCAGCAGCTTGAGCGCGGTGACGGTGGCGTGCACCACGTTGATCGCGTTGTCGCTGCCCAATGACTTGGCCAGGATGTCGCGCACCCCAGCGCATTCCAGCACCGCACGCGCCGCGCCACCGGCGATCACACCGGTACCGGGGCTGGCCGGGCGCAGCAGCACCACACCGGCGGCCGCCTCACCCTGCACCGGGTGCGTGATCGTGCCGCCGATCAACGGCACCCGGAAGAAGCCCTTGCGCGCCTCTTCCACGCCCTTGGCGATGGCGGCCGGAACTTCCTTGGCCTTGCCATAGCCGACGCCGACCATGCCGTTGCCGTCGCCCACGATGACCAATGCGGTGAAGCTGAAGCGCCTACCACCCTTGACCACCTTGGAGACACGGTTGATGGCGACGACCCGCTCCAGGTAGTTGCTCTTGTCGCCGTCGCGGTCGCGGCCACCACGGCCGCCCCCGTCGCGCCGACCGCGGCTGTCGCGGTTGTCGCCGCGCGAGTCGCGGTTGTCGCCGCGGGCCTCGGGGCCGCCGGCTGACTGTTCCGCCATTATGCGGTCCTTCCGGTCTTGTTCAGGCTCTTGATCATCTAGAAACTCAATCCGTTCTCGCGCGCGGCATCGGCCAGCGCCGCGATCCGTCCGCCGTAGGTGTACCCGCCGCGGTCGAAGACCACGGAGTCGACGCCGGCGGCCTTGGCGCGCTCGGCGATCAATTGCCCCACCCGCACACTGCGGGCCTTCTTGTCGCCCTGCAGGCCGCGCACGTCGTCCTCGATCGACGACGCGGCGGCCACCGTGGTGCCGTTCTCGTCGTTGACCAGTTGCACGTGAATGTGTCGCGCGGAGCGGTTGATGACGAGCCTCGGACGCTCCGGGGTGCCCGCGATCTTCTTGCGCAGTCGGGCGTGCCGGCGCAGCCGGGAGACCCGGCGAGTTGCGGACACGCTCTGCCCCACCGGCTTTCGCGCGGCGGTGTCAGCTTGTTTTTGCGCCATGACTACTTACCTGTCTTTCCGACCTTGCGGCGGATCTGCTCACCCTCGTAGCGCACGCCCTTGCCCTTGTACGGGTCGGGACGGCGCAGGCGGCGGATGTTCGCCGAGATCTGGCCGACCTTCTGCTTGTCGATGCCGGAGATGGAGAACTTCGTCGGTGACTGGACCGCGAACGTGATGCCCTCGGGCGCCTCGATCACCACGGGATGGCTGTAGCCCAGCGCGAACTCGAGGTTGGCGCCCTTGAGCTGCACGCGGTAACCGACCCCGAAGATCTCCATCTTGGTGGTGTAGCCCTCGGTCACGCCGGTGACCAGGTTGGACACCAGCGTGCGCGACAGCCCGTGCAGCGAGCGGTTGCGCCGCTCGTCGTTGGGGCGGGCGACCACGATCGCGCCGTCCTCGTTGCGCTCCACCGTGATCGGTTCGGCCACCGTCAGATTCAGGCTGCCCTTGGGCCCCTTCACCTCGACGTGCTGACCGTCGATCGTTACGTCGACCCCGGCGGGAACCGGAACCGGCTGCTTACCAATGCGCGACATGTCTACTCCCTCACCACACGTACGCGAGGACTTCGCCGCCCACGCCCTGTCTGGCCGCCTGGCGATCCGTCAGCAGGCCCGAGGAGGTCGAGATGATCGCCACGCCCAGGCCGCCGAGCACGCGCGGCAGGTTGGTGGATTTCGCGTACACCCGCAGACCGGGCTTGGACACTCGCCGCAGTCCGGCGATGCTCCGCTCCCGGCTCGGTCCGTACTTGAGCTGGACGATCAGCGACTTGCCCACCCGAGCGTCTTCGGTCCGGTAATCGCTGATGTAGCCCTCACTCTTGAGGATCTGGGCGATGTTGGCCTTGATCTTGGAGTGCGGCAACGTCACCTCGTCGTGATACGCCGAATTGGCGTTACGCAGACGTGTCAAGAAGTCTGCGATCGGATCCGTCATCGTCATGACAGCGTTGGTACCTTCCTCGCGGTGGTTCCCGGTTCGGGCCTGTCGCGCACCTGTTCTGGGTTGGTCTTGGGGTCCTGGCTCTTACCAGCTGCTCTTCTGCACGCCGGGCAGCTCGCCCGCGTGCGCCATCTCGCGCAGGCAGATCCTGCACAGGCCGAATTTGCGGAACACCGCGCGTGGGCGGCCGCACTTGTTGCAGCGCGTGTAGCCGCGCACCGCGAACTTCGGCTTGCGGTTGGCCTTATTGACCAGTGCCTTCTTCGCCATCTACTCAGTTCTCCTTGAAGGGAAAGCCGAGGGCCCGCAACAGCGCTCGTCCTTCGTCGTCGGTCGTCGCCGAGGTGACGACGTTGATGTCCATGCCGCGAACCCGGTCGATCTTGTCCACGTCGATCTCGTGGAACACCGACTGCTCGGCCAGGCCGAACGTGTAGTTGCCGACCCCGTCGAACTGCTTGGGCGACAGGCCGCGGAAGTCGCGGATACGCGGCAGCGCGATCGAGGTGAGGCGGTCGAGGAACTCCCACATCCGGTCCCCGCGCAGCGTGACCCGGGCACCGATCGGCATACCCTCGCGCAACTTGAACTGCGCGATCGACTTGCGCGCCCTGCGGATCTCGGGCCGTTGCCCGGTGATCAGCGCCAGGTCGTTGACCGCGCCGTTGATCAGCTTCGCGTCCCGTGCCGCGTCGCCGACGCCCATGTTGACGACGACCTTGGTCACGGTCGGGATCTGCATGACGTTCCCGTAGCCGAACTGCTGCTGCAACGAATCACGAATCTCGTTGCGGTAGCGCTCTTTCAGGCGCGGCTGCACCTTCTCAGTTGTCGTCATGCTAGATGTCCTTGCCGTTGCGCTTGGAGATGCGGACCCGCTTGCCGGTCTCCTCGTCGACCCGGTAGCCGACGCGGGCGGGCTTGCCGTCCGAGTCGACGACCATCACGTTCGAGACGTGGATCGGGGCTTCCTGGGTGACGATTCCGCCCGACTGGGCTCCGCGCTGGTTGCTCGAGATCGCGGTGTGCTTCTTGATCCGGTTGACGCCCTCGACCAGGACCCGGTTGCGTTCCGGGTAGGCCTGCAGCACCTTGCCCTTGGCACCCTTGTCCTTGCCGGCGATGACCAGGACGGTGTCGCCTTTGCGGACCTTCATTTACAACACCTCCGGGGCGAGCGAGATGATCTTCATGAACCGCTTCTCACGCAGCTCGCGGCCGACGGGCCCGAAGATGCGGGTGCCGCGCGGGTCGTTGTCGGGCTTGATGATCACCGCGGCGTTCTCGTCGAACTTGATGTAGCTGCCGTCCGGGCGGCGACGCTCCTTGACCGTGCGTACCACGACGGCCTTGACGACGTCCCCACGCTTGACGTTGCCGCCGGGGATGGCGTCCTTGACGGTGGCGACGATGACATCACCGATGCCGGCGTAGCGTCGCGACGAACCACCGAGCACCCGGATGCACAAGATCTCCTTGGCGCCGGTGTTGTCGGCGACCTTCAGCCGCGATTCTTGCTGAATCACTCGATCTCCTGACCTGGTTGCGTGTGCACGGCAGGACGCAGGCCAAAGCCCACCAAAAAACCTGACATGCGCGGTCTTTGTCACCGAAGGGCACGCGGGGCCGATTCGCACCGGCCGAGGTCTGCCCAAGGCAACCCCTAGAGTCTAGGGGACGACCAGCTCAGAGCCAAATTCGCGGCCAGGGCGGCCTCAGGGCCGGTTCGAGGGAGCGCCTTCCCCGATTCTGCGGATATCGCCGAGGTGGTGCACGCCCTCGTGCATCGCCTGGCGCACCAGCCAGCGGGCGGTGCGCCGCTCGCCCGGCAGCCGGGTCCCGGTGCGGTCCCAGTCCTGACCCTTGGCCCGCGCGACCTCGTCCAGGAAGCCCGCAACCGCGGCGGCCAGTTCGGCGAGCGTGGCGTCGATGTCGCAGTCGTTGTAGTGGAAGCGGCGCGCCCGCAGGTCGTTGAGCATCGGCTCCCAGGCGGGCTGGTCTTCGGTGCGGACGCGGTGCAGCCGGATGGTGAAGCTGACGTAGACGTCGCGCAGGTGGCAGAGGTATTCGGCGACCGACCACACGTCGGGGCCGGGCCGGACCCGTCGCTTCTCGCGCGGGATCGCCGACACGGCCTTTCGGGCGGCGTCCGGCAGGCCGGCGATCACGCCGGTGGCGTCATCGAGCCGAGTCTCCGAATAGCTCATCCCGCAGGCGGCGCAGACATGGTCCTCGCCGGCCAGCGGGGGCAGCGACGCGGGCATGGGGCAATCCTCCACCTAGAACGGTGGTGGTTCTTCGTCGGCTTCGGGCGGGGCAGTTGGCGGCGATCGGGGAGTTGTTTGCTTACCGGCTCTCCCGGTGTGCCGAATGTGAGGAGTGGGCGGTGGATACCGAGGCGGCGGTGGCCGCGGAGGTGGCCGCGGAGTTGCGGATCAGTCAGGGGTTGGCGGCCAGCCGGGTGCGGTATGCGCGGGCGTTGCGCGAGCGGCTGCCGAAGGTGGGTGAGGTTTTCGTGGCCGGGGATATCGACTTCGGAATTTTCCGGACGCTGGTGTATCGCACCGATCTGATCACCGACAGTGAGGTGTTGGCGGCCGTGGACGCGCAGCTGGCGGCGAACGTGGCGCGCTGGCCCTCGATGAGCCAGGGCCGGTTGG